>NZ_VWWC01000001.1:0-194989 GCF_011753175.1 Burkholderia sp. Cy-637
TGCTCTTGCTGCTCTCGGCGCTCCTGCTCGGCACCGGCATGCCGGCCGCGCAGGCGCAGCCACTGGTGGCCTCGGCCGCCAGCGCCGCCTCCGCCGCGCCGGCGATCTCCTACGCCGACGCGATCGCCTCGCTCAAGCAGTTGCAGGCCGAGCAGGACCGCATCAAGCAGCAGACCTCGACGGCCACCAGCAACACCCAGATCGACACCGCCGATACCGCCACCGAGGCGCTCAGCGGCGACGTCGACAAGCTGATCGACGCGCTCAAGCCGCAGCGCGCGCAGATCCAGGCCCAGCTCGACGTGCTCGGGCCGCCGCCGGCGGCCGGCGCGCCGCCCGAGACGCCGGCGGTGGCGCACCAGCGCAGCGATCTCGACGCGCGCCGCGACCAGTTCGACGCGGCGCTGAAACAGGCCGTGGCCCAGAAGGACGACCTCGCCAACCTGGACCAGCAGTACGCGAAACTGCGCCGCGGATTGTTGCGCAACCAGCTCGCGCTGCGCTCGGGCAGCCTGCTCGGCCCGAGCTTCTGGGCGCCGTTCCACTCGCCGCAGCAGGAGGATATCGACCGGCTGCACAAGTTCTTCGGCCAGATCGCCGCGCAGTTCTCGTTCGCCTGGGAGGATGGCCGGCGCCTGGGCACGGTGCTGCTGCTCGGCCTGGCGATCGCGGTCTGGAGCGGCGGGCGGCGCATGCTGGAACGCGGCTTCGCCTGGTTCTGCCTGAACCGCCTGCCGGCCACGCGGCTGCGCCGCAGCGCGCTGGCGCTGAGCACCGCGCTGGCCACCGTGATCTCGACCGGCATCGCGGTGCAACTGCTCTATCTCGCGGTGACGCGCGGCGAGGCGCTCACGCCCGCGCTCGACGATTTCGCCGCCAAGTTCAGCGAACTGGCGATGACCTGCGCGCTGATCGCGGGCCTCGGCCGCGCCCTGCTCTGCACCCGCCATCCGAGCTGGCGGCTGCCGGCGATCGCCGATCCGGTGGCGCTCGCGATGCGCCGCTTCCCCACCATCCTGGCCGCGCTGCTGCTGGTCTCGGGCACGCTCGAGCAACTGAACCGGATCGCCGACACCAGCCTGCAGGTGACCATCTTCGGACGCGGCCTCGTGGCCCTGGTGGTGGCGCTGACGATCGGCGCCACCCTGCTGCGCGCCAACCGCGCGCGTGCCGAGCTGGCCGCGGCCGGCGAGCAGCCCGAGGCGCGCTCGACCCTGGCCGGGCTGATCCACGCCGGCGTGTCGCTGGCGGTGATCGCCTCGCTGGCCGCGCTGCTGATCGGCTACATCACGGTGGCGCGCTTCATCACCTACGAGCTGGTCTGGTTCGAGATCGTGCTGTGCAGCTTCTACATGCTCACGCAGATCACGCGCGACGCCTTCGCCAGCCTGTTCTCGACGCAGTACCGCAGCGGCAACACCATCAAGCACCTGTTCGGGCTGGACGACAGCCATCTGGAGCAGGCCTCGACCCTGCTGTCGGGCGTCGGCGTCGCGGTGCTGGTGCTGCTGGCCGCGCTGTCGCTGCTGACCGGCGGTTTCGGCACCACCCCGAGCGACCTGTTCGACAGCCTGCTGACCATGCTCGGCGGCACCAAGCTGCGCAGCCTCAACATCGTGCCGGACCGCATCGTCAACGCGGTGCTGGCGCTGGCGGTGGGCTTCTGGCTGCTGCGTTCGGTGCGCCGCTGGCTCGACAACGAATTCCTGCCGACCCTGGGCATGGACCCCGGCATGCGCGCCTCGCTGGTCACGCTGTTCAGCAACCTCGGCTACGTGCTGCTGGTGCTGATGACGCTGTCCCTGCTCGGCGTGCAGTGGAGCAGCCTGGCCTGGATCGTCAGCGCGCTGTCGGTGGGGATCGGCTTCGGCCTGCAGGAGATCGTCAAGAACTTCGTGTCGGGCCTGATCCTGCTGACCGAGCGGCCGGTGAAGGTGGGCGACATGGTCAGCATCAGCGGCGTGGAGGGCGACATCCGCCGCATCAACGTGCGCGCCACCGAGATCCAGCTGAGTGACCGCTCGACCGTGATCGTGCCGAACTCGCAGCTGATCTCGCAGAACCTGCGCAACGTCACGATGGGCAACAGCACCCAGGGCGTGGCCACCCTGATGCTGACCTTCCCGCTCAACACCGACCCGGAACAGGTGCGCGACCTGCTGCTGAACGCCTACCAGGCGCATCCGGCGATCCTGGAGAAGCCCGCGCCCTCGGTCACCTTCAGCCAGCTCACGCCGGACGGCATCACGCTGAGCGTGACCGGCTACGTGAGCAGCCCGCGCATCACCGCCACGACCAAGAGCGACCTGCTGTTCGAGATCCTGAAACAACTGCGCGCGGCCTCGATCACGCTGGCCAGCCCGCAGATGCTGATGATCCAGAACGCGCCCGAGGCGGGCGCCGCGGCCCTGCCCGCCGTGACGGGGACGAAACCCGCCGGCTGAGGCGGCCGGCGCGGTATTTCGGGTTCGTCATCAACGGTTGCAATCCTTTACCGCATGTGACGATCGCTCCCCCTATGCTTCCCCTCATCACACCAACCGCTTGGGGGAAAGACATGAAGAACATCAAGACGATCGCCTTGCTGGCGCCGGCCCTGCTGGCCGGCTCGCTGCTCACGGGCTGCGTGGCCTACCCGGCCAATCCGGGCTACGGCGGTGGGTATGGTGGGGGATATGGCGGCGGCTACGCCGCGCAGCCGGCCTATGCGCAGCCGGGCGTGGCGGTCGACGTCAGCATCGGCTGGCACGGCGACCGCTACTGGGACGGCCGCCGCTACTGGGCACGCGACGACTGGAACCGCGCCCACCCGCCGGGCGATCGCCGCTACGACGATCGCGACCACCGCGGCGACGACCATCGCGACGACCACCGCTGGTAAGCCGGCTCGCGGCACACCGGCGAGCGATTGCCGGGGTGCCGAACGCGGCGCGGCATGAAGAAAGGGCGGCGCGGGTCATCAGGTCCGCGCCGCCCTTTCCGTTTCATCCGTCCTCAGGCGCGACTGACGCGCCGCCTCATTGCTGCTGAGCCGTCGAAGCGGCACTGCCCGGCAGCGCGCGGCGGATATCGTCGACCATCGAATGCGCGGCGCCGGTCACCAGCGCCGCGTCCACGCCATAGGTGCGCCACTGGTCCTGCCCGTCGCGCGAGAACACCAGCGAGGCGCGCGAGGAAGACGCATCCTCCGACTTGCCCGAATGCCAGGCGATCACCACGTCGCAGGTATAGGCATGCTCGGCCGTCTTGCGGCACGGGCCCTCCTCGCGGATCGAGGCGACATCGGCCGCCACCGGCAAGGGCTGGCCGAGGAAGCTGTTGAGCGCGCCGTGGTTCTCGTCGTCCAGCGCCTGCCGCACGGCGGCATCGATCTCGGCCGGCGCGGGGCCGTCGTGGAACCACCCGCAGGCGGCCAGCACCGGCGCGAGCGCGCCGGCAAGCAACAAGGTTCGAAACGTCATCCGGATTTCCTTCTCGCCCCGCCCGCGCGTCGCCCCTCGCGACGCGCCCGGGCAGGCGCGCGCGCAGTGTGCCGCGAAGCACGCGGCGCGACCGTATCGAATCGTAAGCATTTGTTCGCGCGGCCCGGGGCCGCGCCTATACTGGACCTTTCGCGCCGCGTCCGAGCCGGCGCCCGAGCCCGAACGGAGGAGACACGATGTACTACCTGCTGACCTACGACCTGGTCGACAACTACCTCGAGCGGCGCGGCCAGTATCGCGACGAACACCTGGCGCTGGCCCAGGCCGCCACCGAGCGCGGCGAGCTGCTGCTGGCCGGCGCGCTGGCCGATCCGGCCGACTGCGCGGTGCTGGTGTTCACCGGCGCCTCGCCGGCCGCGGCCGAGGCCTTCGCGAATGCCGATCCCTATGTGAAGAACAAGCTGGTGCGCCACTGGCAGGTGCGCCAGTGGAACGTCGCCGCCGGCCACTACGCGAAGACCTGACACGCGCCGCGCGCCGCCGCGCTCAGAGCCAGCCGGCGCGCTTGAAGCGCCACCAGAGCGCGAAATCCCCGATCGCCATCACGCCCAGGCAGACATAGAAGCCGAAGCGCCAGTGCAGCTCGGGGATGTTGTTGAAGTTCATGCCGTAGATCCCGGCGATCATGGTCGGGATCGCGAACAAGGCGGCGAAGGAGCCGAGCCGCTTGGTCACCTCGCTCTCGGCCAGCGAGATCATGCCGAGGTCGACCTGCACCGCGGTCACCACCATTTCGCGGCGCGCCTCCAGGGTCTTGGTGATGCGCAGCAGGTGGTCGTAGACATCGCGGAAGTAATGCTCCATGCCGCTGCAGACCTGCGGCGTGCGCCCGCCGACCAGCTTCGAGAGCGGTTCGAGCAGCGGCGCCGTGTGCTGGTAGACGATCATCAGCCGGCGCTTGAGCGAATAGAGATCCTGGATGATCGCGCGCGCGGTGGCCGGTGTCGATTTCTCGAAGATGCGGTCCTCGAGTGCCTCCAGCTCGGCGCCCAGCGCCTCCACGGTCGGGAAGTAGCGATCGACGATCTGGTCCATCAGCGCGTAGAACACGAAGGCCGCGCCTTCCTTGAGCAGGTGCGGCTCGCGCTCGCAGCGCACGCGCACGTCCTGGAAGCCGTGCGAGGTGTGGTTGCGGATCGACAGGATGTAGTTGGGGCCGACGAACACGTTCAGCTCGCCGATCTCGAACTCGTCGTCGGCATCGAGCTCGACCGTGTGCATCACCGCGAACAGCGAGTCGCCGTATTCCTCGATCTTCGGCCGCTGGTGGCCGTTGCGCGCATCCTCGAGCGCCAGCTCGTGCAGGCCGAACTCCTCGCCCATGCGCTCCAGCTCCGCGGGCTCGGGTTCCTTCAGCGCGACCCAGACGAAGCATTCGGGGCGGGCCACGTAGTCGCTGATGTCGTCGATGTCGATGTCGGCCAGCTTCTGGCCGTTCTGGTAGGCAACGCAGTTGATCAACATTGTGTCGGGGGGAAACGTCCGTTTCTGTCGATGAGTCGATCCGCTAGTGTAGCCGTTCCGCCCCGCTCCACGCAGCAGTTCGCCCGGCCTCGCCGGCCTTGCGCGGCCGGGGCTTCGCGGTCATCATCGTGCAGTCGCGCGCGGCCGACGATCGCCTTTCCGGCGGCCTTCCGCCGGCTTGCGACGGCTTCCCCGCCGCGCGCCCGGCATCGTCCCCTCACCCCGCCCCGGAGGCTCACGCCCGTGAAGTACCTGGTGTTTTTCTGCGGTCATGCCGGCACCGGCAAGACCACCCTCGCCAAGCAGTTGATCGGCCCGCTGATGCGCAGCACCGGCGAGGCCTTCTGCCTGCTCGACAAGGACACGCTCTACGGCCGCTACAGCGCCGCCGCGATGGGCGCGCTCACGCAGGACCCGAACGATCGCGACAGCCCGCTCTACCTGCAGCACCTGCGCGATCCGGAATACCAGGGCCTGCTCGACACCGCGCGCGAGAACCTGGAGCTGGGCATCAGCGTGCTGGTGGTCGGCCCGCTGTCGCGCGAGATCCGCGACGGGCGGCTGTTCAACCGGCAGTGGCTGGGCATCGGCCACGACGTGGAGTTGCGCGTGGTCTGGGTGCATACCTCGGAGGAGATGGCGCGCGAGCGCATCGTCGCGCGCGGCAATCCCAACGACGCCTACAAGCTCGCGCACTGGGACGAGTATCGCGCGCGCCGTTTCGTGCCGAGCGGCGAGGCCTGCGAAGGACTGCTGAGGTTCGACAACACCGCGCCGGGCGCGGCCGACGTGGAGGCGCTGCTGCACGCCATCGTGCCGCCCGCGCCGAGCGCGATGGTGCCGCCGCTGCCGGCCTGAGCCGCGGCGGGCGGCGCGCGAAGGCGCCTGAAATACAAACGGCCGACGCGGGTGGAAACCACCCGCGTCGGCCGTTTTTCCTATCCGGGCCTGCTGCCCGGCCCGCTCATGCCATGGCGTGCGAGGGCACCGTCATCGCGCCTTCGTAGAGCCGGCCGAAGCGGTTCTTCAGGAAGGCCTCGAGGGGCACCTGCTCCTGGCGCACGAAGCCGCGTTGCGGCAGCCGGCCTTCTCGGAACAGGTCGAGCACCGCGCACATCGCGCCGGCCGTGGTGATCTGGATCGCGCTCATCGGCATGCCGCCGATCTCGTTGGCGAAGATCTTGCGCGTGAACACGTCCTGCACCAGCTGGCCGTTCTTCACGCCCGTCACGGTCACGAACACCAGCACCACGTCCTGCTTGGTGGAGGGCACCGCGCGCCGCATCATCGCCTTGAGCGCGTCGCGGTCGCTGGCCAGGCGCATGTCTTCCAGCAGGAACTGCATCAGGTCGCGGTGGCCCGGGTAGCGCACCGACTTGTAGTCGAGCGTGCCGACCTTGTCGGCCAGCGTCTCGCACAGCGTGCCGAGGCCGCCCGAGGTGTTGAAGGCCTCGTATTCGATGCCGTCCAGCGAGAAGTGCTCGAGGCCTTCGAGCGGCTGCACCCATTGGCGCTGGCCGTCACGGATCGCCTCGCAGGGCTGGCAGTATTCGTTGATCAGGCCGTCCACGCTCCAGGTCAGGTTGTACTTCAGCGCGTTGGTCGGGTACTCGGGCAGCGCGCCGACCCGCATCTTGACGTCGCGGATCTCGCTGAAGCCCTCCACCAGCGAATGCGCGGCGATGCCGATGAAGCCCGGCGCGAGCCCGCATTGCGGCATGAAGGCATGCTCGGCGCCCTCGGCCAGGCTGCGGATCGCATGGGTGGCGCGCACGTCCTCGGTCAGGTCGAAGTAGTGGACGCCGGCCGCCTTGGCCGCCGCGGCCACGTTCACGGCCAGGTAGTACGGCAGCGCGTTGACCAGCGCGTCGAAGCCCTTGAGCGCGTCGCGAATCGCGTTGGCGTCGGCCGAATCGACTCGGCGCGTCTCGATGCCGGCCTCGGCGAGCTTGGCCAGCGCCTCGGCGTCACGGTCGAAGGCGACCACCTGGTAGTCGCCCGTTTCGCGCAGCAGGTGGGCAATGGTGTGGCCGATCAGGCCGGCGCCGACGATGGCGATCTTCATGATGACTCTCCTGACGTGTGTTTGTTGTGTTCGAAGGCGATTCGACTGCCTGCAGGAGAGTGTACGAACGAGCAAAAACAGTTGATAGACGGAAAGTGATGCGATCCGACACCGATTTTCGTCGATATGACGAAGCGTTTCGACTTTATGTCGGAATCGGCCCCGCAACGCGGCGCGGGATCCAGGGCAGCAGGCCCCGGCGGCACCGCGCGATCGCCGGCGTTTTCGCGGATCGATTTTCGCGCGGATCGAGTCGACGAGTCCAGGCGAGTCGGGCATGCTAGCGGCTGCGCCCCCACCCGTCTTTTCGGCCGAGACTCCGGGAGATACCGGGTTCGGCGGCGCCCCCCGTACTTCCGACAAGCCCGGTTCCGGAGCGACCCGTGAAATATCCGCTGATTGTGGCCTCGAGCATCGTCGCGGCCGATATCCTCGTGTGGCGCGCCCGGCTTCCCCCCTACGAACGCACTCGCCTGTTCATCCGGCTCGCGCTGTTCGCGGCCCTGAGCTGGCTGCTGTTCAGCGCGGACATGAGCCCGTTCGGCGAGCCGCCGTATCGCGACGCCGCGGGGCTGCACTGGCTCGCGCAGATCCTCGAAATCATCTGGTGGCTGATGGGCGCGCGCCTGCTGACGCTCTCGCTCGACCTGCTCCTGCTGCCGCGCAGCTGGCGCAAGCAGCGGCTGTTCTCGGACGTGTTCGGCGCCATCGTGTTTCTCGCCGCGGCGGTGGCGGCGCTGGCCTTCGTGCTGGAGCTGCCGGTGCGCGGCCTGGTCGCCACCTCGGGCGCGCTGGCCATCGTGCTCGGCCTGGCGATCCAGAGCACGCTCAGCGACGTGTTCGCGGGCATCGTGCTCAGCACCACCGAGCCCTATTCGGTGGGCGACTGGGTCGTCATCGACGACGTGGAGGGCATGGTCGTCGAGATGAACTGGCGCGCCACGCACCTGCTCACCGGCCAGGGCAATACCCTGGTCGTGCCGAACGCGCTGACCGCCAAGGCGAAGATCTCGAACAACAGCCGCCCGGCCAAGGTCCATGGTCTCTCGCTGGTGCTCGAGATCGACCCCGAGGCGCGCCCCAGGACCGTGCTGGACGCGCTGGAACGGGCGCTGACCGGCTGCCACGCGATACTGCGCTCGCCCGCCGCCTATGCGCGCGTGCAGCGCGCGACGCTCAACTCGATCCATTACGAGGTGGTGGGCTTCGTCGACGACATGGCGCTCAAGCGCGCCGCCTCCAACGAGCTGTTCGACCTGTGCTACCGGCACCTGGCCGCCGCCGGGGTGCCCTTGCGCGCGCTGGGCGTGCCGGCGCCGGCGGCCGAGGCCGGCGATGCCAGGCAAGCGCTGCTCAAGCGCGTGTCGTTGTTCGAAAGCCTCGACGCCGCCGAGGTGGCCCAGCTCGCGAAGCGTCTTTCGCGGCACGAATACCGGGCCAACCAGGAAATCCTCGCGCCGGACACGGTGCCGGACAGCCTGGCGATCGTCTATACCGGGGTGTTGTCGGTGGTGTTCCGCGAAGCCTCGGGAGAACGCGAGCTGGCCCGGGTCGGCCCGGGCGAGGCCTTCGGGGAGGCGGGCTTGCTGGCCGGCCTGCCGATGCGGGTGTCGATCACCACGCTAACGCCCGCGGTCCTGTTCCAGCTCGGCAAGGACGACATGAGCGCGTTCCTGAAGGCGCATCCGGAAGTGGCCGAGAAGCTGTGCCAGTTGCTGGCCTACCGGCAGGACAAGCTCGGCAAGCTGACCGCGGCGCTGCCCGCCGAGCAGGAACACGGCCATTCCCTGTTCGACTGGTTGTTCGGCAAGATGCGGCACGTGCACTCGCTGCACGATTGAGACGCCCGCCCGCGAAGCGGCTCGCGGGTCGTTGCGCGCGCAAGCTTCGTCGCGCCGCCGGGCCTCAGGAGGCCGCCGGCGGCTCCTCGCGCTGCACCGCCGCCCCGCAGCCGCTGCAGAACGGGAAGAAGGCGAAATTGCGCGTGCCGCAGGCGCAGGACTGGAACAGCTTCAGGCCGCAGTGGATGCAGAAGGTCGACTGCTCGCCGCCGAGACTCCAGGGCTTGTCGCAGGACGGGCACATCTTCTTCTGGAACGAGGCGATCGCCTTCTCGTAGCCGATCGACTGGGCCCGTTCGTCCTGGCTGCGCTGCATCTCCTCGCGCTTGCGCTCGACGTAGCGCTGGAAGGCCCGCAGCATGTATATGCCGGCGAAGATCGTCAGCGCGATGCCGACCGCCACCCGCACATAACCGCCGAAGTCGGGCAGGTAGGGCACCAGCTCGACGAAGAAGGCCGACAGCGCGAACAGTCCGAAGCCGTAGACGAAGGGCCAGTAGCGCGCGCGGCGGTAGCGCAGGAACAGCCACACGGCGAGCAGCAGCACCGGCAGCGTGAAGGCCAGGCGCCAGCCGAACACGGCCAGCGAATAGCGGCGCAGCGCGGCCTGGTAGCGCTGGTCCGCCTCGCCGCCGGCCTGCTCGGCGCGCGTCTCGAGCGCGCTGGAGCGCTGTTCCAGCGCGCTCGCCTGGTCGGCCAGCGTGTCCTGCTGCTTCTGCCAGCCCGCCAGCGCCGCCTGCAGCTTGTCGAGTTCCTGGGTGCGCGCGAGCAGCTCGGGGTTGCGGCTGCTGTCGCCGGTCGCGGTGCGCGTGGCCACCCAGTTGCGGAACGCCTCGCGGGCATTGTCGTAGTCGCGCCGGGCGCGCGTGGCGCCCGCGTTGGCGGCGTCCTGCCGCGTCGACAGGCTGGCGCGCTCGCCCTCCAGCGCGCGCCGCTCGTCGCGCAGGGCCGCGTCGCGCGCCGTGTCGGCGAACTGCGCGGCCTCGGGCGGGCCGCCGCGCGGCGCGAACATCAGGTCGCGGATCACCAGGCTGCCGAGCATGTTGAGGAACAGCGCGAACACGATCGCGAGCGCCCAGGAGGCGAGCCGCAACCAGCGTTCGGGACGGGAAAATGCCTGACTGGTCTTCATGGCCGCTGCGCTCCTGTGGTCGATATCCTTGTTTGTGCTTGTGCCGGGAGACTGCCTCGGCGCGCGGGATTCGCGCGCCGTGCCGCATTCAGACGCTGATGGTGCCGCGATCGATCTTGCGCGCGAGGATGATCGAGGTGGTGGTGCGCTCCACGCCGTCGAGCGCGCCGATCTCGTCGAGCAGGTCGTTGAGCCGGCCCGGCGAATCGGCGCGCAGCCAGGCCACGTAATCGTATTCGCCGCTCACCGCGCAGAGCAGTTGCAGCTCGGGCATGCGGTCGAGCCGCTTGAGCACGTCCTGGCCGAACTTGGGCGCGAGGATGATGCCGACATAGGCCACCAGGCTCGCGTCGAGCACGTCCTGGCCGAGCCGCGCGCCGTAGCCGGCGATCACCTGGGTGCGCTCCAGGCGTTCGATGCGCGCGATCACCGTGGTGCGCGCCACGCCGAGCTGACGCGCCAGTTCCGCGACGCTCGCGCGCGCGTTCGCCTGCAGCAGCGAGACGAGGTTGCGGTCGAGTTCGTCGAGCTGGTCGAGTCGAGGTGGGCGCATGACGGATTCCGTGACAAGGTGTCGCGATGATAGCGCCGAAGCGTCGCCGGCCCAAACGCGCAGCCCGCCGCAACGGGCTTTCCCACGCGATTCCGGCCGCGCCCAGGGCCCCCGCGGCGGCGATTTCGATTTCGTTTCGGTTGTAAGCAGATGTCGCCGCGCTGCACATTTGCCCTTGCGCATGCTACTAATAGCGCGCGTCTCCGGCTCGCGACTTGCTATACCCGACCTGACACCAGGCGGCGGCAGGCACCACCGGATACCGTTTGACGACCACACAGGAGTTCCAATGAAAAAGATCTCGCTGACTCTCGCCGCGCTGTTCGCGCTTACCGGCTCGCTCGCCGCCCACGCCCAGACGCCCGCTTCCGCTCCGGCGGCAGCCGCCTCGACGCCGGGCGCCACGCACGCCGCGCGTCACGAGGCCCGCGTCGAGGAACGGATCACCTACCTGCACAAGCAGTTGAAGATCACGCAGGCCCAGGAAGCCCAATGGCAACCGTTCGCCGACACGATGCGCGAGAACGGTGAAACCATGGGCCGCCTCTATGGCGAGCGCGCCGACGGCAAAACCTCGGCAACGGCCCTCGACGACGTGAAGCAGTACGCGGAAATCGCCCAGGCGAACGCCGACGGCGCCAAGAAGCTGGTCGACACCTTCGGCCCGCTGTACGAGGCACTCTCGCCGGAGCAGAAGGCGATTGCCGACAAGACCTTCCGCGAGCGCTGGAACCATCGCGGCCCGCAGGGTGGCAAGCATGCGCCGCACAAGGGCGCGGCCAAGAAGCCGGCCGCCCCGGCAGCCGACGCGGCCAGCGCCCCGGCCGCGCAGTAAGCCTTGGGCGGCGCCTTGGCGCCCCGCCCTCGCAGGCCATCGAACCGGCCCGCCGCTTCACAGCGGCGGGCCGGTTTTTTCATTGGCGGCGGGTGCCGATGTCGCGGGAGTGAACCGATTCGGGCGGGCCGGGTCTGAAGACTCCTTACAAAACACCGACATTCATGCCATGCGCGCTCGCCTGTTCCTGTCCCGCCTGCTCCCCTTGCTGCTGATCGCGCCGCCGCCCGTCTGGGCGCAACTGGCCGCACATCGAGGCGCCGCCGCGCCCGCGCCGGCCTCCGCCACCCGCTTCGCCTCGCCGCTCGCCCGCAATCTGCAGGGCGGCGCGACGGCCGCCACGCCCGCCTCGGCGCGCTGCCAGGAACTCGCCGGCATGGTCGGCCAGGCCATCGCCGAGCCGGATCGCCACAACGTGGTGGTGCGCCGCATGGGCCCGGATGGCCAGTTGCGCAACGAGCTCGGCGAATACGACCGGCGCGCCTCGCCGGAAGCCGAATACCGGCGCCTGGGTTGCCGGCCCTGAAGCGGTCCCGGGGCGGTTCTGACGGGGCCGTGACGTGACCTCGAGGCGGCCTCGAAGCAGCCCTGAAGCGGCTCGACCCGGCCCGGAGAAGCCTCGCCGCCAGCCCGCGCGAACCGGGCGAGCCGGACGGCGCACCAAGGCCGCCAGCCCCACGGCCGGCCGGTTTCAAGCTACAGTTCGGGCTTTTCTCAGCCAGGCACGCGAACCATGATCGAACTGAAGCAAATCGACCTGCGCACGGATCCCGCCGCGCAACGCGTCGTCAAGGACGAAACCGTGGAGGTGGCCTTCGCCGCCGAGGCGGGCGAACTAATGAGCCTGGAAGGGCCGAACCGCTACGCGGCCGGCGACGCGATCGTGACGGGCTCGACCGGCGATCGCTGGGTGGTGTCCCGCCAGCGTTTCGACGACAAGTACCTGCCGGCCGCCGAGGGGCTCGCGCACGGCGACGCCGGCCCGTACCGGAACCGGCCGGCGGTGGTGCTGGCGAAACGGATGGAGGCGGCGTTCTCGATCGCGCGTTCGGAAAACGGCGACGTGCTGCGCGGCGCGGCCGGCGACTGGGTCATGCAGTACGCGCCCGGCGACTACGGCGTGGTGCAGGCGCAGCGTTTCGCGCAGGTCTATCGCGTCACGCAGTAAGCGCGGCGATCCTTTGAAGGCACCGGCGGCGCAAGGCCGCCGGCGATTTACGCCGCCGCCCAGGAATCACCGCGGCCGCGGCGACAGCACCCGCTCAGGCGAATTCCTCGCCCAGCACCAGCTCGGTATCGCGCTCGATCGCCTGGCCTTCCGCGTGCCGCTCTTCCAGCGAGCCGATGAAGGCCTCGACATAGGCGCGCAGCACCGCGTGGCTGCGCGCGCGCTGCATCGGCCGCATCGCCAGGTAGCGCGCGAAGGCCGCCGGCTCGATGCGCAGCGCCAGCGTCATGCGCTTGGGCGCCGAGCCGAAACGCATCCCCAGCCATTGCACGTGCAGGAAGCGCCCGCCTTCGTCGCCGCGCTCGGCGAAACTCGTCTGTTCCGGGAACAGGTCGCAGATCACATGCGCGAGCGCGTCGAACTCGGCGCTGGCACAGTCGTAGTGGTAGTCGTCCATCGTGGTCGGGCTCAGGCGGTGCGCGTGGCCGGCCGGCACCAGCGGACCAGCGCGGCAATCAGGATCAGGGTCATCAGGCCGTAGGCCGTGACCATCGTCGACACGGGAATCGCGCCGGCATTGAAGGCCATCAGCGGCAGGTCGCCGATCGGGTGCAGCACGATCGCCAGCGGCAGGATCCAGCGCTTGCGCGCCTGCACCCCGCGCCACACCAGCACCGACATGGCGAGCTGGAAGGTGAAGGCGGCCAGGCATTCGAGCACGCGCACCACGATGGTCGAGGCCGACATGGTGATCAGCATCATCTGGATGCGCAGCGCGAGATCGGGCGGCATGGTCGAGAGCTGCTGGTTGAGCTGGCCGCGCTGCGCGAGCCACACCAGCCAGACCCACTGGCCCAGCACGATCACGCCGACGAACCAGGCCTGCGCGCCGCCGAAGCCGATCCCGTAGCCGAGCCCGCGCGCGTCGCCCGATGAGGCGCCGTAGCGACGCTCGACGAAACGCAGGCCGAGGTAGCGGCCGCCCTCCTCGATCACCGCGGCCACCGCGATGCCGAAGGCGACGAAGACCACCGGCTGCGAGAGCCATTGCACGGCGCCCGGCAGCATCGGCGCGAGCGCGTAGACGCCGCGCTCGATCAGGGTGGCGAACAGCATGAAGGCCGCGACGCCGACGATGGCGTCGCGACGATCCAGTTTCATCGGGGATTTCAGCAAGCGGAACGCAACGATCGGCAACAGCGCGACGATCAGCGTGCCGATGATCAGCGCCACCAGGGTGGCGGGGGCAACAGTCATGACGATCCTTGGTCGGTCAGGCGCACCGGAGCGGTGCGCGACCCCGCATGATACTCAGCTTGCGGTCGATGTGCGCACCACCAGCTCGCCGGGCAGCAGCGCCTCGCGCGCCGCGTCGGTGGCGCCGTCGATCCGGTCGTGCACGAATTCGACCGCGCGATAGCCGATTTCATAGGTGGGCTGACGGATCGTGGTGATGCCGAGCAGCTCGGCCCATTCGGGATCGTCGATCGACAGCAGCGCCACCCTGGCCTGCCAGCCGGCGCCGTGACGCGCGTGCAGGTGACGCGCGAGCGCCAGCGCCACCGGCGCGTTGGCGGCGAACAGCGCGACCCGGCGGCCAGCCGACGCGGCGGCGTCGAGCCGCGCGTCGAGCCCGGCCAGCGCGGCGGCCAGTGCCTCGCAATCGGCCAGGTCGGCGACGATCGTGGGCGCCGCCTCGCGGTCGCGGCCCAGCTCGGCCAGCGCCGCGCGGAACGCGGCCTCGCGCAGGCGCCGCGAACTCACCTGCTCGAACGGCTGCACCACGAAACAGACCTCGGCGAAACCCTGCGCGAACAGGTGCGCGAGCCCCGCGCGCACCGCGGCGCTATTGTCCAGGCCGACCAGGTCGGCGTCGAAACCCTCCACGCGCCGATCGACCAGCACGGTCGGGATTCCGCAGCCGCGCAGCGGCATCAGCGCATCCTCGCGCGCGCCCAGCGCGTTGACGATCATGCCCTCGACGCGATAGGTGGTCAGCAGTTGCAGGTAGCGGCGCTCCATGTCGGCCTCGTTGGCGGCATGGCAGATCAGCGGCATGTAGCCGAGCGCGTGGCAGGCCGCCTCGACGCCCTGCAGCACCTCGACCGTATAAGGATTGGTGAGGTCGGCCGCGAGCAGCCCGAGCAGGCGGTTGCGGCCGCGCTTGAGGCCGCGCGCCATCTGGTTCGGCCGGTAGTTCAGGCGCTGGATCGCGGCCTCGATGCGGGTGCGCAGGTCCGCCGACAGCACGTTGGTCTCGCCGTTCAGGTAGCGCGACACGCTGGTCTTGCCGGTGCCGGCCTCGCGCGCGACATCGCTGATGGTGGCCGGGCGCGCGCCGGCCGGGGAACGGGTTTCGCTCATCGCGGCGCCTGCTGGCGAACGCCGCGCGAGGCGCGCGGACGGGATCGGCGGGGGGATCCGAGGGCGGATCGGGATACGCAGTTCAACTGATCGTTTCTCCATGTGGCGACGCCGGCAGCGCGGGCTGCTGCGCCGACGGCCTCGAGCCGCGGCTCCCGGGGGCGGGCTGCCGGCCGATGGACACCGGGCTGGCCCGGCATATCCAGCCAGTTCACGAACGCGGCTGGCCCTCGAGTCCCTGACGGGCTTGCCAGGATCGGCCGGGCCCGGGGACGCGAGACCTCAGTCAGCGCGGGATCATAACGCAGCCGGACGTCAGGCGATACGAGGGTCCGTTCGGTTCGCCCGCGGCGGTCGACGCGCGGCTTGCGGCGAGCGCGCCGGTGCACGGTAACCAGGTGCCGCGCCGTCAGCCGGCGAGCCCCGGATATCGCGGCTCGCCGCGTTTCGCCGGGTTTCTGGTGCACTGCGCAACCTATCGCGGCGCAGCGCACCGATAGCGACTATCCGATACCGGCCATGCGGCGGCGATGATTTCAGGCAGGCAGCAGGCTCGCGCCACGGCATCGCTCCATGCCCTGCGCCTGCCTCGATTCCGGCGGTGGCACGCCGCCGGAACCCGGCACTCAGCGCGCGAGCAGCTCGCGGTTGACGAGGTTGCCGCGCAGCGTGCCGTCGAGCGCGCCGATCAGGTTCTCGGCGGCGTTGCGCGCCATGGCGTGACGCGTCTCGTGCGTGGCCGAGCCGATATGCGGCAGCGCCACCACGTTCTTCATCGTCAGCAGCGGCGAATCGGCCGCCAGCGGTTCCTGCTCGAACACGTCGAGCCCCGCGCCGCGGATCGTGCCGGCGCGCAGCGCCTCGATCAGCGCCGCCTCGTCGACCACCGGCCCGCGCGCGGCATTGATCAGGATCGCGCCCGGCTTCATCCTCGCCAGCTCGGCCGCGCCGATCAGGTGGCGCGTCGCCTCGCTCAGCGGCACCTGCAGGCAGACGAAATCGGAGGTGGCGAGCAGCTCGTCGAGCGGCACGCGGCGCGCGCCGAACTGCGTCTCGGCCTCGGCGTTCGCGCTGCGATTGGTGTACTGCACGCGCATCCGGAAACCGAGCGCGGCACGCCGCGCCACCGCCGCGCCGATCCGGCCCAGCCCGACGATGCCGAGCGTCTTGCCCTGCACATCGGTGCCGTAGAGCGGCTCGCCGATGCTCTTCTTCCACTGCCCGGCCTTGACGAACTCGGCCAGCTCGACCACCCGCCGCGCGCTCGACAGGATCAGCGCGAACACCGTGTCGGCGGTCGACTCGGTCAGCACGTCGGGGGTATGCGCGAGCAGGATGCCGCGGCGCGTGAGATCGGCCACGTCGAAGTTGTCGTAGCCGACCGAGATGGTCGACCAGGCGCGCAGCCGCGGCGCGCGATCGAGCATCGCGGCGGTCACCGGCACGCTCGCGCCGATCGCGCCGTCGGCATCGGCCAGCGCCTCGGCGAGCGCCTCGGCGCCCTCGGCCTGGATCACCTCGGCGTGCTCGCGCAGGTAGGCGAGCACGTCATCGGGCAGGGTCTTGTAGGCGACGATACGGTAGCTCATGCGATTCATTTTCCTGTGGTGGAGTGCGCGAGCGGCAAGGCCCCGTCGGGATGCGGCCTGACCACCAGCGTCAGCACGACCGAGGCGACCAGCGCCACGCTCATGAACGCATAGGACGCCGAGGGCGAGCCGGTCGCGCCGTTCAGATAACCGACGACATAGGAGCCAACGAAGGAGCCCAGCGCGCCCATGCTGTTGATCAGGGCCATCGCGCCGCCGGCGACGTTCTTCGGCAGCAGCTCGGGCACGATCGCGAAGAACGGCCCGTAGGGCGCGTACATAGCGGCGCCGGCGATCACCAGCATCGCGTAGGACAGCCAGAAGTGGGTCGAGCCGAGCGCGTAGGAGCCGGCAAAGGCGATCGCGCCGACCAGCAGGAACGGCCAGACGAAGGCCTTGCGCGTGTCGAGCTTGTCCGAGGCCCAGGACACGACCAGCATCGCGATGGTGGCGGCCAGGTAGGGCAGCGCCGACAGCCAGCCGGTCTCGACCATGCCGAACGAGGAGCCGTTCTTGACGATCGAGGGCAGCCACAGCACGAAGCCGTAGACGCCGATGCTCCAGCAGAAGTACTGGGCGCAGAGCAGCAGCACGGCCGGCTGGCGGAACGCCTCGCGATAGTTGCGCACCGGCTTGAGGGCGGCCTGCTCGCTGGCCAGCGCGCGCTCGATGTCGCGCTTCTCGTCGGCCGACAGCCACCTGGCCTCGGCCGGCTTGTCCTGCACCAGCACCCACCAGCAGATCGCCCAGATGACGGCCGGCACGCCCTCGGCGACGAACATGTGGCGCCAGCCGAATTCGTGCACCAGGTAGCCCGACACCACCGACATCCACAGCACCGTGACCGGGTTGCCGAGGATCAGGAAGGTGTTGGCGCGCGAGCGCTCGTGCTTGGTGAACCAGTTGCTGATGTAGATCAGCATGGCCGGCATGACGGCCGCCTCCACCACGCCCAGCGCGAAGCGGATCGCCATCAGCGAGGGGATGTTGCTGACCAGGCCGGTCAGCGCCGCGCAGCCGCCCCACAGCACCAGGCTCCAGAACACCAGGCGCTTGACGCTGCGCCGCTCGGCGTAGATCGCGCCGGGGATCTGGAAGAAGAAGTAGCCGAGGAAGAACAGCGCGCCGATCAGCGAGGCCAGCCCCTTGCCGATGCCGAGATCCTGGTTGATGCCGGCCGCCGAGGCGAAGCCGAAGTTCGCGCGATCG
The DNA here is from genome assembly GCF_011753175.1 of Burkholderia sp. Cy-637. Classification (NCBI taxonomy): domain Bacteria; kingdom Pseudomonadati; phylum Pseudomonadota; class Betaproteobacteria; order Burkholderiales; family Burkholderiaceae; genus Burkholderia; species Burkholderia sp. Cy-637. The sequence continues at coordinate 17,703 of NZ_VWWC01000001.1, forward strand.
AGGTACGCGAGGCTGTACGTGATGAACACGATCGGCATGATCTTCCACCAGCGGCGGATCGGAAGCGTTGCGGACATGGGGCTTGTCTCCTTCGGCGTGCGGCGCCGTATCGGGTTCGTCGCGGCGCATCACGCGCCGCGCGGGCAATTATCGCGCGAGTGCCTCGGCGGCGGCGGCCGGTGCCGGCCGGGCGGCACGCGCATCGGCCGCTTCGAGGCGGTCGAGCTGTTCGCGGCTCGGCAGGCCCTCGGAATCGCCGATCACCTGGATCGCCAGCGCGCCGATGCGGTTGCCGCGCGCCACCGCCTCGGCCACCGTGCGGCCTTCGAGCAGGCCGCTGATCACGCCGACCGCGAAGCCGTCGCCGGCGCCCACCGTGTCCACCACACGCTCGACGCGCTCGCCGGCCACCGTCCCCTCGCGGCCGTCGACCGTCAGGTAGTAGGCGCCGGCCTCGCCGAGCTTGATCACCACGCCGGCGCGCGCGCCGTTGGCGAGGTAGAAGCGCGCGATCTCGGCCGGTGTGTCGAGGCCGGTCAACTGGCGGCCCTCGGCCAGGCCCGGCAGCACCCAGTCGGCATGCGAGGCCAGCTCGTTGAGCGTGCGCGCCATCGCCTCGGCCGAAGGCCACAGCGTCGGGCGCAGGTTCGGATCGAAGGAAATCGTCTTGCCGGCCGCGCGCATCTCGCGGGCCAGGTGGAAGGCCAGCTCGCAGGACGTCGACGAGATCGCCGGCGCCACGCCCGTCAGGTGCAGGTGGCGCGCGCCCAGCGCGTAGTCGGCGACATAGTCGTCCAGCGAGAGGTGGCTGGCGGCCGAGCCCTTGCGGAAGTATTCGATGTCCGGGTCGCTGCCGTCGTCGCTGCGCGCCTTCAACTGGAAGCCGGTGCGATAACGCTCGTCGATCGTCACGCAGGACGCATCGATGCCCTCGTGGGCCAGCGTGTCGAGCACGTGGCGGCCGAACGAATCCTTGCCGACGCGGCTCAGGTAGCCGACCCGGAAGCCGAGCCGGGCCAGGCCGATCGCGACGTTCAGGTCGGCGCCGGCGATCCGCCTGGTGAACTGCTCGGCCTGCGCGAGCGGACCCGGCGCATTGGCGACGAACAGCGTCATGGCTTCGCCGTAGGTGAGGATTTCGACGGGGGACTGCGACATGATGAAAACTCCTTCGGAATACGGGATCAGGCGGTCTCGAGCCAGGCGACGCGACGGCGCGCGTCGGCGGCGAGATCGGCCGGGTCGAACGGGAACTCGATGCCGCGCGGCACCTCGCGCGGCAGCGTCGCGAGCACCGGCAGGCAGAGCGGGTCGGCCGCCTGCGGGGCCACCGCGAAACGGCGCGCGCCCTCGCCCGTCACGGCCTTGCAATGGATGTACTCGACATGCGGCGCGAGGGCCCGGGCGGCCGCCAGCGGCAGCTCGCCGGGCCACAGCCAGTTGCCGATGTCGAAGGTCATGCCGAGCGTGCCGGCCGCGCCTTCCTCGACCAGCGCGGCGAACAGCGCGGTGAATTGCGCCAGCGTGCCGCCCATCGCGAGCTGGCCGTTCTCGACCAGGATCCGCGCGCGGCTGCCCTGCGCGGCGGCGGCGATCTCGGCCGCGTGCGTGGTGCCGGCGAACCCGCCGAGCTGGAATTTCAGGAAATGCGCGCCCAGCGCCTCGGCCTCGCGCAGCGACAGCGCGAGCGCCTCGCGATCGAGCGCGCCGTCCTCGCGGTAGAGCGTGGCCGGCGTCGAGTAGACAGCCCACATTCCCGCTGCCGCAATCGCCATGCCCAGCGCCGCGAGCGCGGCCGGCGCGCAGTCCTCGTCGGCGGCGAACAGTTCGCGGCGCACCTCGAAGCCGGCGGCGCCCGCCTCGGCCGCCCGCCCGACATAGGCCCGATGCCCGTCGCGGCGAATCGCCTCCGTCCCGTATGCGCTGGCGACGATCACGATATCTGCCATGTCTGCCCTTCTCTCCATGCTGGGCTCCGAATCTGCCGATTGGAACCGGTTCCATTCAATGGAGGAATGGTGCGCTTCGTGTCTGTCGCCGGCCATAGAGGAAATCCCTGAGAGACGGGTCGCATCGGGAAAACAGTGCCCGATCAGGTCGTGGCCGCCGGGATCGGAGCGCGAATCGAAAATATGCCGGGGATGGTTTACAGAATCAGACGAGTCAGCTTCACGCCCCCAACTCGTCTTGATAAATTTTCACTCGTTCGCGTCCGGCCACATGACATGCGAACGGCAGCTTCGGCATTTTCAGCAGCTTCGGCATTTTCAACAGCTTCGCAGCCATATCCACCACCCGCGACACCCGCAACGACACATCCCCGACTCTCGCCCGATCCCACCCGTTTCTCCCCAGCCCATGAATTCCCCACTCGACCACTCGGGAGGTCAACTCACGACATAGATCCCTCGCACACGCTAACCATTGCCTTTTCACGATTTCACGATCGACTTCCATGAACATGAAACATTTCCCGCTGCTCATCTCGGCCGCCGCGCTGACCCTCACCGCCATGCAGGCCGCCCATGCCTCGGACGGCACCATCAACTTCACCGGCTCGGTGGTCGCCTCGACCTGCAAGATCAACGGCGGCACCAACGACCTGACCGTGCCGCTGCCGACGGCCGCCGCCAGCCAGCTCGCCACGGTGGGCGCCACCGCCGGCCGGACCCCGTTCACCCTGTCGCTGTCGGGTTGCACGACCGACCGCAAGGAAGGCGGCAACAGCGTCCCGGCGCCGGTGCGCAAGGTGTCGGTGGCGTTCGAGCCGGGGCCGAACGTCAATCTCGCCACCGGCCGCCTGGTGCCGACCGGCGAGAACGCGGCCACCGGCGTCGAGATCGAGATCCTCAACGACAAGTACACGCCGATCAAGATCGGCGCGGAAAGCTCGACGCAGGGCGCCCAGGTCGTCGACATCGACGCCGCCGAAGGCGGCACGGGCACCGCGACGCTGCAATTCGCGGCCCAGTACGTGGCCACCGGCGACAAGGTGACGGGCGGTCCCGCCAACTCCTTCGTGACCTACTCGCTCGTCTATCCCTGAGCCTGCGCTGCGCCGGTTGACCGTGTCGCCGCCCTTCGGGTGATCGGCATGCGAATCATCGAGATCCGGCAACCGGCGCACTTAAATTTGCACTGCGAATCAAATCCATGTCGAGAACGAAATCGAGCCCGATCGTCCGTAGCTGGCTGGCACTCATCGCGCTGCTCTGCTGCGCCTGTGCCCAGGCCAGCGTGACCTTGTCCGGCACCCGCGTGGTATTCGACGCGAGCGAGCCGGAAGTGACGATCCAGCTCAGCAACCAGGGCAAGCAGCCGGCGCTGATCCAGGCCTGGCTCGACACCGGCGACGAGCGGGCCGAGCCGGAACGCATCGAGGTGCCCTTCATGGTCACGCCTACCCTGTTCCGCATCGAAGCGGGCAAGGGCCAGGCGCTGCGCATCATCCACACCGGCGAGCCCCTGCCGTCGAACCGCGAATCGCTGTTCTGGCTGAACGTGCTGGACGTGCCGCCCAAGGCCAGCGGCGGCGACGAGGTGAATCGCCTGCAGTTCGCGTTCCGCACCCGCATCAAGATGATGTACCGCCCCGCCGGCCTGCCCGGCAACCCGGACGACGCACCGGCCAGCCTGCGATGGACGCTCGCCACCGACGCATCGCAACGCCCGGTGTTGCAGGCCCGCAATCCGAGCGCCTACGTCGTCAACCTCGCCGGCGTCGAGCTGCAATCCGGCGGCAAGACCTACCCAGCGGGTTTCGGTCACGTGCTGCCCGGCGAAACCGCGTCGTTCCCCTTGGTCGGCGCGGATTCGACGGCGCTGCCGGACGCGACGGTCCTGTACAGCAGCGTCGACGACTGGGGTTCGACGCATGGCCATCGCGCGGCGGTCGGCCGATGAATCCGCCGCAGGCAACCAGGCACCCGCGCGCCTGCCGCGCGCGGCGATCCGCGCGGCCTCACGTGTCCACCTCGGGAAACGCTACAAGATGATGCGGGTATTGCAGGCGGAAACCGTTCCCCGGCTGAAACCGACATGCGCGCTGCTGCTCTCGATCTTCTCCGCCTGGGAAGCCGACGCGCGGGCGGCGGAGACCGCCGACATGGCCGACGGCGCCACCTTGCAGGTCGCCCAGGCGCAATTCGCCCGCGTCGAGTTCGAAGGCGGCTTCCTGAACCACGGCGGCGGCGCGATCGACGTGTCGCGCTATGCGCAGCGCAACGTGGTCCGGCCCGGCATGTATCGCCCTGACATCTACGTGAACGGCCAATGGGCCGGCCGCATCGAGGTGCCATTCCGCGCCGCGCCCGGCATGCTCGATGCACAGCCCTGCTTCGACCAGGCCTTGCTGGAGCGGCTCGGCATCGACCTGGCCAGCCTGCGGCCGAGCCGGCTCGCCTCGCTGGCGCATGACGGCGCCTGCCTGCGCATCGGTCAGGCAGTCGACGAGGCCTCGTTCAGCTTCGACTTCAATGATCTCCGGCTCGACCTCGGCATCCCGCAGATCTCGATGCGGCGCCAGGCACGCGGCTACGTGAATCCCAGGCAATGGAGCGCGGGCGTGCCGGTCGCCATGCTCGGCTACAACCTCAACGTCTACCATTCGCGCGCGCGCGACGCGCGCGCCGCCACCCAGGGCTATCTCGGCATCGACGGCGGCTTCAACCTCCAGCGCTGGCACTTCCGGCACGGCGGTTCGTTCAACTGGGACGATCGCGGCCACCGCCGCTACCAGAACATCGCGACCTACGTGCAGCGCGATCTCTCGGCCTGGTCCTCGCAGCTCGTGGTCGGTGACGCCTATACGCCCGGCGAACTGTTCGACACCAGCGCGTTCCGCGGCCTGCGCGTGGCCACCGACGACCGCATGCTGCCCGAATCGCAGCGCGGTTACGCGCCCGTGGTGCGCGGCGTGGCCAGCACCAACGCGAAGGTGACGATTTCCCAGAACGGCGTGAAGCTCTACGAGACCACCGTGGCGCCGGGCGGTTTCCAGATCGACGATCTCTACCCCACCGGCTACGGCGGCGACCTGAAGGTGCTCGTCACCGAAGCGGACGGCAGCGAGCACTCATTTTCGGTGCCCTACGCCGCCGTGCCGATGTCCTTGCGCCCCGGCCAGCACCGCTACAGCTTCACGGCGGGCGCGCTGCGCCACCTGCCGAACAGCAGGCCGCTGTTCACCCAGGCGACCTGGCAGCAGGGCCTGACCAATACGCTGACCGGCTATGGCGGCGCCACCCTGGCGCAGGGCTACCTGTCGGTGATGGCCGGCGCGGTGCTCACCACGGGCTGGGGCGCCTTCGGCCTCGATCTCACGCACGCCAGCACGCGCATTCCGGGCGAGCGCGGCCATGCCGGGCAGAGCTTGCGCCTGAGCTACGCGAAAACGGTGGCGGCCACCGGCACCAATATCGCGATCGCCGCCTACCGCTATTCGACCAGCGGCTTCTTCGGCCTGAACGATGCGATGGCCGCGCGCGACCAGGCCAAGCTCGAGATTCGCACCACCGCGCTCTACCGCCAGCGCAACCGCGCCTCGCTGACCCTGAGCCAGCAGCTCGGCCGGCGCGGCGGCAGCCTCAACCTCACGGCCTCGACGGCGACCTACTGGAACCGTCACGGCTCGGATCTCGATTTCACGATCGGCTACAGCAACAGCTTCCGCAACCTGGCCTACAACGTCTCCGCGAGCCGTCAGCGCGACGCCTGGGGCAAGGCCGGCACGCTGATCTACGCCGGGCTGTCGATTCCGCTCGGCCGCACGCAGCCGGCCACGCTGTCCACCAGCCTGAACCGCGACTCGCGGGGCTCCACCCAGGTGGCCACCAGCCTGAGCGGCGCGGCCGGCGTCGACGGCAACCTCTCCTACGGCCTCAACCTGGACCACGGCAGCGGGCGCGACGGCACGCGCACCAGCGGCGGCGCCAACCTCATGCATCGCGGCGCGCGGGGCGAACTGAGCGGCAGCATCGGCGCCAGCGCCGACTACCAGCAGCTCTCGCTCGGCGCGCGCGGCGCGGTCGTCGCGCATCGCGGCGGCATCTCGCTTTCGCAGCCGCTGTCGGAAACCTTCGCGATCGTCGAGGCGAAGCACGCCGAGGGCGCGCGCGTGACCAATGCCTCGGGCGTGCGCGTGGGCAGCAATGGTTACGCGGTGGTGCCGCACCTCACGCCATTCTCGATGAACGACGTCTCGCTCGATCCGAAGGGCCTGTCGACCGATGTCCAGTTGAAGGAGACCAGCCAGCGCGTCGCTCCGCTCGCGGGGGCCGTGCCGCTGCTGGTGTTCAAGACCGAATACGGCCGCTCGGCGGTGATCCGCGCGCGGCAGGCCGATGGCTCGCCGGTGCCGTTCGGCGCGATGGTCACCGATGCGGCCGGCAAGGAGGTCGGGGTGATCGGGCAAGGCGGCAAACTGTTGGCCCGAGGGCTGGCCGAACGCGGCCAGTTGACGGCGCGATGGGAAAACGACACGGACACCACGGCCTGCCGACTGTCGTATTCGCTGCCGATGCGCACGCGCGTCGCGGGATACCAGCCGCTGCAAAGCATCGAGGCGCCCTGCCTGGAAAGCGGCGCCCCCGATTTCGCACCGCGACGATCGAGGCGGGAATCGCCCGACATGTCGAGCAACAGCGTCAGTGGCGGCGGTAGCGCCGCCGAATCGCACCCCGCACAAGGAACGGTCCGATGAAAAAACAGCTTCTCCTTGCCTGCCTGCTGGCGGGCATGTCGAGCCCGGCGTGGGCGATACGCTGCACCTCGGATACCAACAGCGCGTTGAACTACTACATCGGTCACGTCAGCGGATTCACCCCTCCAGACTTCGATCCCGGCGCGGTCCCGATAGGCGGCGTCATCTATCGCTCCCAGGATCTCGGCCTGAACTTCATCAACAAGCGATATGCGTCGGCAAGCTTCCAGTGCACGGAGCCGCTCGCTTTCGTTTACAAGACGGGCATCGGTGTGCCGAACGACCGTATCTATCCCACGTCCATACCCAATATCGGCATGCGTCTTTCGACCTTCCCGGGTACCGGGGTCATCAACAGCACGCACAGCGCCTGGAACGAGAGTTTCCCGATCACGATCGAATTGATCAAGACCGGTGAAATCACCGCCGGCGGCTACCTGAGCGGCGCCTACGCGCAGTACCGGGCCAATACCGTCGATGGACAGCTCATGGTCGAATTCCGTTTCGCGTCGCCGGTCAAGGTCCAGCCGCGCATACCGACCTGCCGGGTCGCCACGCCTCAAGTCGCGGTGCCGATGGGCACCATGACCACGGCGATGTTCACGGGTATCGGCAGCACCACCTTCGCACGCCGCTTCGAAATCGCGCTGGCTTGCTCGGGCGGCAACCCAGGCACCGCCACCCATGCCTGGGTGACGCTGACCGACGCCAGCCAGCCCGGAAACACATCCACCACGCTGTCGCTCACAAGGAATTCGAGCGCATCGGGCATCGGCATCCAGATCCGCCACGACGACACCGTGCTCGGCTTCGGACCCGATTCGGCCGCGGTCGGCAATACCAACCAGTGGTTCCTGGGCAGGATCGCCCAGGGCATGGCCGAGATCCGGGTGCCGCTCACCGCGCGCTACGTGCAGACCGGCGCAAGGGTCGGCGCGGGCAGCGCCAATGCACGCGCGACCTTCACGCTCAGTTACCAGTAGCACGCGTGCGAGACGACGATCGAGCACCGGGTTGGGCCGGACCAAGCCGGCACCGGCCCGCAGCGCCTACCTCGCTGCTTCCGGCGGGCGGCTGCGCGGCTGCAGCCAGGCCCCGGCGTGAAGCACCATCCCAGAACGCATGAAATCGATGAAACGACTGCTTTTCCTCGGCGGGGCGCTGGCCTGCCTCGCGAACCCCGCCTGGTCGGCCAACTGCAGCTCCAATACCAGTGATGGATCGGACTATTTCGTCGCCCACATGGTGGGTTTCGATCCACCGGAATTCGCGCCCGGCGCGATTCCGGTCGGCAGTGTCATCTACAGCGCCAAGGGCCGCGGCCTGAGCTTCATCAACAAGAAAAGCGGCGAGTCGCCAAGCTACCGATGCAAGACGCCGATCGCCGTCTACACGACGGGCGTCGGCATGCCGAACGACACGATCTATCCGACGTCGATCCCCAACATCGGAATGCGCATCATCAGCACCAAGGGCGTGCTGCCGAATCTATCCCCCTGGCCGAGCACCGGCGCGGGCTGGAACGAACACTATTCGATGACGGTCGAGCTGATCAAGACCGGCGAGATCACCGCCGGCGGCTACCTGAGCGGTGCCTACGCGCGATACCGCGCGGACAACGACAACGGCGAGATCCTGGTCGAGTACCGCTTCGCCTCGCCGGTCCGGGTCCAGCCGCGGGTGCCGACCTGCCGGGTCGCCACGCCCGAGGTGACGGTGCCGATGGGCACCATGAGCACCTCGATGTTCACGGGCATCGGCAGCCGCACCTTCGCGCGGCACTTCGAGATCGCGCTGAACTGCTCCGGGGGCGATCCCGGCACCTCGACCAACGCCTGGGTCACGCTGACCGACGCCAGCCAGCCCGGCAACACCTCGAACGCCCTGTCGCTGACCCGCGAGTCGACCGCCTCGGGCATCGGCATCGAGATCCACCGCGACGACACCGTGCTCGGCTTCGGGCCCGATTCGGCCGCGGTCGGCAATACCAACCAGTGGTACATGGGCAATATCGCCCAGGGACAGGCAGGCCTGCGGGTACCGCTCACCGCGCGCTACGTGCAGACCGGCACGAAGGTCGGCGCGGGCAGCGCCAATGCGCGCGCCACCTTCACGCTCAGCTATCAATGAAATCCAGCACGCGCCGCCAGGCGCCCGGCTATCCCAGGCTCATCGCCAGGAAGCGCGCGGCCACGCGCGAGGGCGTGGCGGCATGCGGCACCAGGATCGAGAAGCGCCGCACCAGCGGTCGCGGCGCGATCGAGCGCTTCACCAGCGCCGCGTCGTCGCGCAACGACATGGCCGACACGAAACCCACCCCCATCCCGGCCCGCACCGCCTCCTTCACCGCTTCCACGCCGGCGATCTCGAGCGCCACGCGCACCGGCACGCCGGCTCGCGCGAAGGCGCGCTCGACCAGTTGGCGCACGCCCGAGCCAGCCTCGCGCAGCACCAGCGGCGAGCCGGCCAGCGCCTCCAGCGACACCGCCTCGCCGGGCGCGGCCGCCAGCGCATGGGTGGCCGGCACGATCGCGACGATCTCGTCCTCGCGCCAGGGGTGGACCGCGGTGCCCGAAGGCAGCGCGTCGCCGGGCGGCCCCTCGATCAGGGCCAGGTCGAGCGTGCCGAGCGCGGCCACCACGTCGGCGGTGTTGCCGGTCATGGTCTGGATCGCCACGCCCGGCGCGAGCGGCCGGAACTCGGCGATCAGGTAGGGCAGCAGGTAGCTGGCCGGCGTGGTGCTCGCGCCGATGCGCAGCGTGCCGCGCTCGACGCCGCGCACGGCATCGCGATAGGCACGCGCCTGCGCATAGGCGTCGCGCACCTGGGCGGCCAGCGGCGCCAGCGCCTCGCCGACCGGCGTGAGCCGCACGCCGCGCCCGTCGCGCAGGTAGAGCGGCTCGCCGAACTCGTCCTGCAGCTGGCGCAGTTGGCCCGACACGGCGGGCTGCGACAGGTGCAGCAGCTCGGCCGCGCGGCTGATGTTGCGCAGCTCGGCGACGGTGGCGAACGTTATCAGTTGATCCGGGGTCATGCCGAGAAAATATCAGATTTCCCGATAATCGATGTCACTAATCACAATTTTTCATATCGATATATCCAAATTAGGATTAACACCATCGAATCACACGTGGAAACCACCCCATGTCCACCGCCAACCCCGCCCTGCCGCATGCCGCCGCGCCCTCGGTGCGCGGCCAGCTCAACGGCGTGCTGTTCGTCGCGCTGTTCGCCGCCGCGGTCACCAGCCTGTCCTCGCTGCCGGCCATCGCCCGGTTCGGCCTCTCGCCGCTGATCGTCGGCATCATCGCCGGCACCGTCTACGGCAACGCGCTGCGCGACGGCATGCCGGCCAGCTGGGCGGCCGGCGTCAATTTCTCGGCGCGCAAGCTGCTGCGCATCGCGGTGGCCTTCTTCGGGCTGCGCGTGAGCCTGCAGGAAATCGCCCAGGTGGGCCTGCCGGGGCTGGCGGTCTCGGCGCTGATGGTGGTCAGCACCCTGCTGATCGGCACCTGGGTCGGCATGCGCCTGTTCAAGCTCGATCGCGACACGGCCCTGCTGACCGCGGCCGGCAGCGCCATCTGCGGCGCGGCCGCGGTGCTGGCCTTCGAATCGACCCTGCAATCCAAGCCGCACCAGAGCGCGATGGCGGTCGGCAGCGTGGTGCTGTTCGGCACGCTCTCGATGTTCGCCTACCCGCTCGCCTATCACGCCGGCTGGATTCCGCTCGACGCGCAGGGCCTGGGCCTGTTCTTCGGCGGCACCATCCACGAGGTCGCCCAGGTGGTCGGCGCGGCCAGCGACGTGAGCCCGCAGGTCACGCATACCGCGACCATCGTCAAGATGACCCGCGTGATGCTGCTGGTGCCGGTGCTGCTCGCGCTCGGCGCCTGGCTGGCCCACTCGGCGCGCCAGGCGCGCGCGGCCGGCCACGGCAAGCGCCGGCTGGCGGTGCCCTGGTTCGCGCTCGGCTTCCTCGGCTTCGTGATCGTCAACTCGCTCGGCGTGCTGCCGGACGCCACCCTCCACACGCTGAACACGCTCGACACCTTCGCCCTGACCATGGCCATGACGGCGCTGGGCATCGAGACGCGGCTCGCCCAGATCCGCGCCGCCGGCCCGCGCGCCCTGGGCGCCGGCCTGGTGCTCTATGCATGGCTGATCGCCGGCGGCTTCGGCATCACCTGGCTGGTCGAGCGCTGGCTTGGCTGAACGTCCCGCCTCCTCCCCTCGCCCGGCGAACCGCGCCGCGCCCGCCGGCCCCGTCCGGCCGGCGCGGCGCGGTGCTATGCTGGCGCTCGCCTTCCTACGCGCTCCCCTCGACCTCGTGCTGTCCTTCCTGCTCAAGCTGCGCACGCGCGCGCAAACGCTGTTCCGCCTGTCCGACGCGCACACCATGCTGATCTGGTCGGTGATCGCCGGGATCAGCGGCGCATTCGCCACGATCCTGTTCCGCGAAGGCATCGACACCATCCAGCGGCTGTTCTCCGGCGCCAGCGGCAGCTTCGTGGAGATGGCCAAGCGCCTGCCCTGGCACATGCGGATCTGGATGCCGGCCGCGGGCGGCTTCCTGGCCGGCTGCGTGCTGCTGGCCGCGCAGCGCGGCAGCGCGAAACAGGCGGGCGGCGCCGACTACATGGAAGCGGTGGCGCTCGGCGACGGCATCGTGCCGGTCAGGCAGAGCCTCTGGCGCAGCGCCTCCTCGCTGCTGACGATCGGCAGCGGCGGCTCGATCGGCCGCGAGGGCCCGATGGTGCAGCTCGCCGCGCTGGCCGCCTCGCTGGTCGGCCGCCTGGCGCGCTTCGATCCGCCCCGGCTGCGCCTGCTGGTGGCCTGCGGCGCCGCGGCCGGCATCACCTCGGCCTACAACGCGCCGATCGCCGGCGCCTTCTTCGTCGGCGAGATCGTGCTCGGCGCGATCTCGATGGAGAGCTTCGGGCCGATGCTGGTCGCCTCGGTGGTGGCCAACATCACGATGCGCGAGTTCGCCGGCTACAAGCCGCCTTACGAGATGCCGGTGTTCCCCGCCGTGACCGGTTTCGAGGTGCTGGCCTTCGTCGCGCTCGGGCTGTTGTGCGGCGCGGCCGCGCCGCAGTTCCTGCGCCTGCTGGCCGCCTCGAAATCGCGCTTTCGCCGCTTGCCGGTGCCCGTGCCGGTGCGGCTCGCGCTCGGCGGGCTGGCGGTCGGCATCATCTCGGTGTGGGTGCCCGACGTCTGGGGCAACGGCTACAGCGTGGTGAACTCGATCCTGCATTCGTCCTGGACCTGGCAGGCGCTGGTGATCGTGCTGCTCTGCAAGCTGCTGGCCACCGCGGCCACCTCGGGCTCGGGCGCGATCGGCGGGATCTTCACGCCGACCCTGTTCGTCGGCGCGGCCGGCGGCGCGCTGTTCGGCCTGGGCATGCAGGCGCTGCTGCCGGGCCACGTGTCGGCCGCCTACGCCTACGCGATCGTCGGCATGGGCGCCTTCCTGGCCGGTGCAACGCAGGCGCCGCTGATGGCGATCATCATGATCTTCGAGATGACGCTGAGCTACCAGGTGGTGCTGCCGCTGATGGTGTCCTGCGTGGTCGCCTACTTCGCGGCCCGCGCGCTGGGCCAGACCTCGATGTACGAGATCACGCTGCGCCGCCATCGCGAGGAGGAGGAGCGGCTGCGCCTGAAGGCGACCCAGATGCGCGCGCTGATCCAGCCCGCGCAGACCGTGGTGCGGCCCGAGGCCAGCGTCGCCGAGATGACGCGCGTGTTCCTCGAATATCCGGTGAAATATCTCTACGTGAGCGACGAGGCGGGGCATTTCCGCGGCGCGGTCGCGCTCAAGGACATCACCTCCGACCTGCTCGAGGGCCGCGACACGCAGCACAAGAGCGCGGCCGACTACGCGCATACGCCGTTTCCGCTGCTCACGCCCGACATGTCGCTGGGCACGGCGCTGGGCCATTTCATGTGCTTCCAGGGGGAGCGGCTGCCGGTGGTGGAATCGACGCAGGCGCCGGTGCTGGCCGGCGTGGTCTACAAGACCTCGCTGCTCGACGCCTATCACCGGCTCAACGGCAATCGCTGAGCGCGGTGCGCGATGGCCGCGCGCGGCACGGTCGGGAAGAGGGTCGGGAAATCGAAGGAATGAGAACGGGCGGGCTCAGTTGGCGCCGCGCCCCAGCACCACGCGCGCAAAGAAACCGCCCAGGGTCGCCTCGGTCATGTCGAGCGAGACGTAGTTCGGATCGGCGATGTGGATCGCCTGCACGCCGTCGCACAAACCCATCAGGCCCACCGCGAGCTGCTCTGGCGGCAGCAGCAGCGGCGTGCCGGCCTGCTCGGCGAACATGGCGATGGTATGGGCCATGTCCTCCAGCTTCTCGCGCATGAAGGCGGTGTAGCGGGCGCGGAACTTGGCGTCGCGCGCGGCCTGCAGCTTGGCCTCGCACCACAGCATGAAGGCCGGGTTCAGGCGGATGAAGCGGCTGTAGAAGTTCAGCGCGCGCGATTCCATCTCCTCGCGCGTGCCGCCCGCGTCGAAGATCTGCTGCAGCTCGGCGCGCATCGTCTCGTGATCGCGCCGCAGCAGTTCGAGCAGCAGTTCGGCCTTGCCACCGAAGTTCGAATAGAACGCGCCGCGCGTGTAGCCGGCCGCCGCCGCGATGTCCTCGACGCTCGCGGCGACATACCCCTTCTTCGTAAATATGGTGTTCGCGGAGTTGAGCAGGCGCTCGCGCGTCTGGTCCTTGCTCTGCTCGCGGGTCAAGCGCTTCGGTTTCATGGCGCGCAGTCTAGCACCAATCGGCGATCGATTCATCTTTGCATCCAGATACAACTGTGTATTAGAATCCATCGCTGTTTCAGAGATGGAAACGAAAGCTTTCGTCGCCGTTCCCCGGCTGAGCCAGCCAGGCTCCGTCGGCTCCGCCCGCCTTTCCTCATGAGGTTGCCGTGAATGCATCCGGACCCCGCGCAGTCGTCCTTCTGGGCGCCGCGCTGCTCGTCGCCGCGTGTCATCCCAAGGACAACGGGCCGCCGCCCGCCGCCCGCCCGGTGGTGGCCACGCCGATCGCCGCCGACGGCGCGACGGCGGCCGCCACCCTGCCCGGCGATATCGAGCCCCGCTACGCCACGCCGCTGTCGTTCCGGATCGCCGGCAAGATCATCGAGCGCAGCGTGCGGCTCGGCGATACCGTGAAGAAGGGCCAGGTGCTGGCCCATCTCGATCCTTCGGATCCCGAAAAGAACGCGGCCAGTGCCCAGGCCCAGCTCGACGCGGCCAGCCACGCGCTGACCTATGCCCAGCAGCAGGTCGAGCGCGACCGCGCGCAGGCGCGCGAGAAGCTGATCGCGCCGGCCCAGCTCGAACAGACCGAGAACGCCTATGCCTCGGCGCGCGCGCAGCGCGACCAGGCGGCGCAACAACTGGCGCTGGCGAAAAACCAGCTGCAATACACCAGCCTGGTGGCCGATCATGCCGGCTACATCACGGCCGAGCAGGCCGATACCGGCCAGAACGTCTCGGCCGGCCAGGCCGTCTACCAGCTCGCCTGGTCGGGCGACGTCGACGTGGTGACCGACGTGCCCGAGGCCACGCTCGCGCTGCTGCAGCCGGGCCACGAGGCGGGCGTCACGCTGCCGGCCCTGCCCGGGCGCAGCTTCCAGGCCCGCGTGCGCGAGATCGCGCCGGCCGCCGATCCGCAAAGCCGCACCTATCGCGTGCGTCTCACGCTGGCCGAGCCGGATCCGGCCGTGCGGCTCGGCATGACCGCCAACGTCGCGCTGGCCGGCACGGCCGCCGATGGCGCGCGCTACACGCTGCCCTCCACCGCCCTGTTCCACCAAGGCCCGAACCCGGCGGTCTGGGTGATCCGCCGCGACGACACGCTGGAGCTGCGCCGCGTCGGCATCGCGCGCTACGGCGAGAACACCATCACCGTGTCGCAGGGCCTGCAGGCCGGCGAGCGGGTGGTCCAGCAAGGCGTGCATGCCGTCAGCGCCGGCGAGAAGGTGCGCGCCGTGGCGCCGCTGCACGCGGAGGACGGCGCGTCATGAGCGAGCGCGAGGAAAGCCGTTTCAACCTGTCGGCCTGGGCGCTGCGCCATCAGGCGCTGGTCGTCTACCTGATCGTGCTGGCCACCGTGGCCGGCATCCTGGCCTACACGCGCCTGGCGCAATCGGAGGATCCGCCCTTCACCTTCCGCGTGATGGTGATCCGCACCTTCTGGCCCGGCGCGAGCGCGCGGCAGGTGCAGGAGCAGGTCACCGACCGGATCGGCCGCAAGCTGCAGGAAACCCCCGCCATCGACTTCCTGCGCAGCTATTCGCGCCCCGGCGAGTCGATGATCTTCTTCACCATGAAGGATTCGGCACCGGTCAAGGACGTGCCGGAAACCTGGTACCAGATCCGCAAGAAGGTCGGCGACATCGGCTCGACCCTGCCGCAAGGCGTGCAGGGCCCCTTCTTCAACGACGAGTTCGGCGACGTCTACACCAACATCTGGACCCTCGACGGCGACGGCTACTCGGCCGCCCAACTGCACGACTACGCGGACCAGTTGCGCACCGTGCTGCTGCGGGTGCCGGGCGTCGGCAAGGTCGACTACTTCGGCGACCCCGACCAGCGCATCTTCATCGAGGTCGACAACGCGCGGCTCACGCGCCTGGGCATCTCGCCGACCCAGCTCGGCCAGGCGATCAACGCGCAGAACGCGGTAGCCTCCTCGGGCGTGCTGACCACCTCGAACGATCGCGTCTACATCCGCCCGAGCGGCCAGTTCGACTCGGTCGAGCAGCTCGCCGACATGGTGGTGCGCATCAACGATCGCACCTTCCGGCTGGGCGACATCGCCACCGTCAAGCGCGGCTACGACGACCCGCCCGTCACGCAGATGCGCTCGAACGGCCGCGCCGTGCTCGGCATCGGCGTGACCATGCAGCCCGGCGGCGACGTGATCCGGCTCGGCAAGGCGCTGGAGGCCACCACCCGGCAGTTGCAGACGCAACTGCCGGCCGGCCTCAAGCTCGCCGAGGTATCGAGCATGCCGCAGGCGGTCTCGCATTCGGTGGACGACTTCCTGGAGGCGGTGGCCGAGGCGGTCGGCATCGTGCTGGTGGTGAGCCTGGTGTCGCTCGGGCTGCGCACCGGCATGGTGGTGGTGATCTCGATCCCGATCGTGCTGGCCATCACCGCGCTGTTCATGAACATGTTCGGCATCGGCCTGCACAAGGTCTCGCTGGGCACCCTGGTGCTGGCGCTGGGCCTGCTGGTGGACGACGCGATCATCGCCGTCGAGATGATGGCGGTGAAACTCGAGCAGGGCTTCAGCCGCACCCGCGCGGCGGCCTTCGCCTATACCAGCACGGCCTTCCCGATGCTGACCGGCACCCTGGTGACGGTCTCGGGCTTCCTGCCGATCGCGCTGGCGCAATCGAGCACCGGCGAATACACGCGCTCGATCTTCGAGGTCTCGGCGATCGCGCTGATCGCCTCCTGGTTCGCCGCGGTGGTGCTGATCCCGCTGCTCGGCTACCACCTGCTGCCCGAGCGCAAGCGCGACGGCCACGAGGGGCCGCTGAACGCGCATCACGACGATCACCACGAGGCGCACGACATCTACGACACGCGCTTCTACAAGCGGCTGCGCGGCTGGATCGGCTGGTGCATCGAGCGCCGCTTCGTGGTGCTGGTCATCACCGTCGCGCTGTTCGTGGTGGCGCTGGGCGGCTTCTCGATGATCCCGCAGCAGTTCTTCCCGAGCTCGGACCGCCCCGAGCTGCTGATCGACGTGCGGCTGCCCGAGGGCGCCTCGTTCCCCGCCACGCTGGAGCAGACCAAGCGCCTGGAGAAGGTGCTGGAGAACCGGCCCGAGATCGACCACACGGTCAGCTTCGTCGGCACCGGCGCGCCGCGCTTCTACCTGCCGCTGGACCAGCAACTGGCGCAGCCGAACTTCGCGCAGTTCGTGGTCACGGCCAAGTCGGTGGAGGCGCGCGAGAAGCTCGCCAGCTGGCTGGCGCCGACCCTGCGCGAGCAGTTCCCGGCGATCCGCTGGCGCCTGTCGCGGCTCGAGAACGGCCCGCCGGTCGGTTATCCGGTGCAGTTCCGCGTCAGCGGCGACAGCATCGCGACGGTGCGCTCGATCGCCGAGAAGGTGGCGGCCCAGGTGCGCCAGGACTCGCGCTCGGTGAACGTGCAGTTCGACTGGGACGAGCCGGCCGAGCGCTCGGTGCGCTTCGAGCTCGACCAGAAGAAGGCGCGCGAGCTGAACGTCACCTCGCAGGACGTCTCGAACTTCCTCGCCATGACCCTGCAGGGCACCACCGTCACGCAGTATCGCGAACGCGACAAGCTGATCGCGGTCGACCTGCGCGCGCCGAAGGCCGATCGCGTCGATCCGTCCCGACTCGCCACACTGGCGATGCCCACCCCGAGCGGCCCGGTGCCGCTGGGCACGCTCGGCCGCTTCGAGGACACGCTCGAATACGGCGTGATCTGGGAGCGCGACCGCCAGCCGACCATCACGGTGCAGGCCGACGTGCGGGGCGGCGCGCAGGGCATCGACGTCACGCACGCGATCGACAAGCAGCTCGACGGCCTGCGCGCGCAACTGCCGGTGGGCTACCGGATCGAGATCGGCGGCTCGGTCGAGGAAAGCGGCAAGGCCCAGGCCTCGATCAACGCGCAGATGCCGCTGCTGGCGATCGCCGTGCTGACCCTGCTGATGATCCAGCTGCAGAGCTTCTCGCGCGTGCTGATGGTGGTGCTGACCGCGCCGCTCGGCCTGATCGGGGTGGCCGCCACCCTGCTGCTGTTCGGCCAGCCGTTCGGCTTCGTGGCGATGCTGGGGGTGATCGCGATGTTCGGCATCATCATGCGCAACTCGGTGATCCTGGTCGACCAGATCGAGCAGGACATCGCCGCGGGCCACGGCCGCTTCGACGCGATCGTCGGCGCCACGGTACGGCGCTTCCGGCCCATCACGCTGACCGCGGCGGCGGCCGTGCTGGCCTTGATCCCGCTGCTGCGCTCGAACTTCTTCGGGCCGATGGCGACCGCGCTGATGGGCGGCATCACCAGCGCCACGGTGCTGACGCTGTTCTACCTGCCGGCGCTCTATACCACCTGGTTCCGCGTCAAGTCGGGCGAGCGCGACGACGCGCAGCAAGCGCCGACCGAACCCACGTCCCACGGAGCCTGACGATGAAACGCCTGACCTATCGTTGCCAGCCCGCGCTGCACGCGGCGCGCCCGCTGGCGGTGGCCGCGGCGCTGTCGGCCTCGCTCGCGCTGAGCGGCTGCTCGCTGTTCGCGCCGAACGACGCGGCGCCCGCCATGCCGTCGCCGGCCCATTACGGCGCCGCGCCGCTGCCCGAATCCACCGTGGCCGCACAGGGCGTGGCCCAGCACTTCGCGGTCGGCGCCCAGCCGGTGCCGGACTGGTGGAAGCAATACCGCTCGGACCGGCTCGACGCGCTGGTCGACGAGGGGCTGCGCGCCAGCCCCAACCTGGCCGCCGCCGAGCACTCGCTGCAGGCCGCGCGCGAGCAGTTGCGCGCGCAGATCGGCAGCTCGCTGCTGCCGACCGTCGACCTCGGCGGCCAGACGGCGCGCGAGCGCGGCCTGGGCGTGCCCTCGTTCGGCCCGCCGACCGCGCTCTACAACCTGTTCGTCGGCCAGCTCCAGGCCAACTACACGATCGACCTGTTCGGCGCCGCTCGCTTCGCCAACCGCGAGCTGCGCCAGCGCGTCGACGTCACGGCCTTCCAGCTCGAATCGACGCGGCGCGCGTTGGCCGCCAACATCGTCACGGCCGCCATCACCTCGGCCGCGCTCGGCGAACAACTGCGCACCACCGAGCGCCTGGTCGCGCTCGCCAGGGAGCAGGCCGCCGACACCGCGAGCCGCTACCGGCTCGGCTCGGCCTCGCGTTCGGACAGCTACGGCGCCGAGCAGAGCGCCGCCTCGCTCGAAGCCTCGCTGCCGGCCCTGCGCCAGCAGTGGCTGAGCGCGCGGCACGCGCTGGCGGTGCTGATCGGGCGCACGCCCGACCAGGCACCCGACGATCTCGCGCTGGCCGAGCTGCAGCTGCCCGAGAACGTGCCGGTGGTAGTGCCCTCGCGCCTGCTCGAGACGCGCCCCGACATCCGCGCCGCCGACGCGGCGCTGAAGGCCTCGGCGGCGGCCGTCGGCGCGGCGACCGCCCAGTTGTTCCCGCAGATCTCGCTGTCGGCCTCGCTCGGCCAGGCCGGCTTCAAGTGGCCGCTGGCGCTGTCGGGCGCGGGCGGCATCTGGAGCGTGGGCGCCTCGCTGACCCAGCCGCTGTTCCATGGCGGCGCCCTGCTGGCCCAGCGGCGCGCCGCGCAGGCCAGCTACGCGGCCGCGGTCGAGCAGTACAAGGCCACGGTCCTGTCGGCGTTCCAGAACGTGGCCGACTCGCTGGCCGCGCTCGACAACGATGCCCAGGCGCTCGATGCCTCCAGCCGCGCGGCCGAGGCCGCGCGCGGCGCCGCCGACTTCGCGGCGGCCGGCCGCTTGGCGGACGGTTTCGGTTTCGTCGCGGGATCGAGCGGCGCGGGGCGCGTCGGTTTGCGGCCGGCCAGGCTGCCTGAGCGGACCGGGGCGCGGGACGGCGATGCCGGGCGGGGATTCTTGATTGTCAGTTTGGTGCGCATAAACGCTGGATTTCACTCAGGCTGCGATCGCGCGCAGCAATTCAGTTTCGACCTGGATCTGCAAACGGTTGTCGGACAGGCCGGCGCCGTCGAGCAGGAACACGTCCTCGACGCGCTCGCCGAGCGTATTGATCCGCGCCGCATGGACGCCGACCCGGTGCTCGGCCAGCACGCGCGCGATCGAATAGAGAAGGCCCGGCCGGTCGTTGGCGGACACGGACAGGATGTAGTACTGACCACGCTCGTCGGCGCGCAGGTCGACGCGGGGCGTGATCGGGAAGGTGCGCGACAGGCGCGACAGGCGGCCCTTCGACGGTTCGGGCAGCGGCGCCGGGCTGGACAGCCGGTCGGCGAGCTGCTGTTCGACGAGGTTGGCGATATCGCGATACTGCACGTCGCGCTCGGAGCGCGTGACGATGAAATTGTCGAGCGCGTAGCCGTGGCGGGTGGTGCTGATGCGCGCATCGAGCACCGACAGGCCGTTGCGGTCGAAGTAGGCGCAGATGCCCGCGAACAGGTCCGAACGGTCCTTGACGTAGACCAGCACCTGCAGCGCGTCGCCCACCGGCGAGGGTCGCGCGCGCACGATCGCCGTCTCGGCATGCACGTGCCGGTACAGCACGCGCGTCTGCCAGGCGATGTCGGCGGCGTCGTGGCGCAGGAAGTAGCCGACGTCGAGCTGGTCCCACAGCGGCTGGTGCACGTCGTCGGGCACGGTCTCCAGCCGCAGCAGCGCGAGCGCCTCGTCGCGGCGCGTCTGCAGCTCGGAATGCGTGTCGGGCCGCGCGCCGCCGAGCACCGCGCTGGTGGCGCGGTACAGATCCTCCAGCAGCTTGCCCTTCCAGGTGTTCCAGACCTTCGGGCTGGTGCCGCGGATATCGGCCACGGTCAGCAGGTAGAGCGCGGTCAGCCAGCGCTCGTTGCCGACCAGGCCGGCGAAGCGCTTGACCACCTCGGGATCGCTGATGTCCTGCTTTTGCGCGACCTGGCTCATGGTCAGGTGATGCTCGACCAGCCAGACCACCAGCGCGGCATCGTCGCCGGTGATGCCGTGCTCGCGGCAGAAACGCCGCGCGTCGGCCATGCCGAGCTTGGAGTGGTCGCCGCCGCGGCCCTTGGCGATGTCGTGGAACAGCGCCGCCACGTAGAGCACCCAGGGCCGCTCGAAGTTCGCGATCAACTGGCTGCAGAACGGATATTCATGCGCGTGCTCGGCCACCGCGAAGCGGCGGATATTGCGCAGCACCATCAGGATGTGCTGGTCGACCGTGTACACGTGGTAGAGATCGTGCTGCATCTGCCCGACGATGCGGCGGAAGTTGAGCAGGTAGCGGCCCAGCACGCTGGTCTGGTTCAGCAGCCGGAACGCATGCGTGATGCCTTCGTTCTGCTGCAGGATCTTCATGAAGGTCTCGCGGTTGCGCGGATCGCGGCGCCAGGCGCCGTTCATCACGTCGCGCGAGTTGTAGAGCGCGCGCAGCGTGCGCGCCGACAGGCCCTTCACGCCGCGGGTGGTCTCGTAGAGCAGGAAGGCTTCGAGGATCGCGTCGGGATGCTGCTCGAACACATCGTCGGAGACGGTCTCGAGCATGCCCTGCTTCTCGACGAAGCGGCCCGGCGACAACACCCGCGTGATGCCGCTGGTGGCCGGGAACAACTGCGCCTCGATGTTCTGGATCAGGATCGTGGCGAGCTGGGTGACGGCCTTGGCGGCCCAGTAGTAGCGGCGCATCAGCTGCTCGCTGGCGCGCTTGGCCGGGGTCGGCACGTAGCCGAAGCTCTCGGCCGCCTGGGTCTGCAGGTCGAACACCAGGATGTCCTGGCGGCGCCCGGTGATCACGTGCAGGCGCGCGCGCAGCGCCTTCAGGAAGGCCTCGTTGCGGCGCAGCTCGCGCGCCTCGCGCGCGCTGATCAGCCCGCGCGTGTCGAGCTCGCGCCAACTGTTGCCGAAGCCGGCCGCGCGCGCGATCCAGAGGATCGTCTGCAGGTCGCGCAGGCCGCCCGGGCTTTCCTTCACGTTCGGCTCGAGGCTGTAGGGCGTGTCCTGGAACTTGGCGTGGCGCTGGCGCATCTCCAGCACCTTGGCCTGGAAGAAGGCGCGCGGGTCGAGCGCCTCGCGGTAGCGCGCCACCGCGCGCTTGAACAGCGTCAGGCTGCCGGTGATGCGGCGCGCCTCCAGCAGGGAGGTCTGCACCGTGACGTCCTGCGCGGCCTCGTCGATGCACTCGCCGACCGTGCGCACGCTGCTGCCGATCTCCAGCCCGAGATCCCAGGCCATGCCGATGAAGCGCTCGATGCGCGCGTCGAACTCGCCGCCGTGCGCATCGGGCAGCAGCACCAGGATGTCGACGTCGGAATGCGGCGAGAGCTCGCCGCGCCCGAAGCCGCCGACGGCGACCAGCGCCAGCGAGCCGGGCAGGTCGCAATCGGTCCAGAGCTGGCGCAGCGCTTCGTCGGTGGCCCGCGAGAGCGCGCGCATCAGCGCCTCGACCTGGGTCGCGGCGCGAAAGCGCGCGATCAGCTCGGCCTTGACGGCGCGGAATTCGGCCTTGTGCGACGGCGCTTCGGTGGCGGTGAGGGCAGGAACGCTCATGAGTGGCGGGGCGGGTGTGACAGGTGAAACCAAGGCGCGGTGGCGTGGGCCCGGCCAGTGGCGGGCGACTCGCGCCGGCGCGCGGGACGAATCGGGTCGGGCAAGCCGGGTCAGGCCAACAGCAAGGCGGGCGCGGCGAACCGCGCCCGGCAATCGATCCTCAGGCCGCCACCGCGTCGAGCGCGGGGCGGGCCGGCGTGCCGGCCGAGACGGTCAGCACCTCGTGGCCGGTCGGCGTGACCAGCACGGTATGTTCCCACTGCGCCGACAGGCTGCGGTCGCGCGTCTTCACGGTCCACTGGTCCGGCATGGTGCGGATGTCGCGCTTGCCGGCGTTGATCATCGGCTCGATCGTGAAGATCATGCCGGGCACCAGCTCGATGCCGGTGCCGGGGCGGCCGTAGTGCACCACCTGCGGATCCTCGTGGAACACCGTGCCGATGCCGTGCCCGCAGTATTCGCGCACCACGCTGTAGCCGCGCCCTTCGGCGTGCTTCTGGATGGCGTGGCCGATATCGCCCAGGTGCGCGCCCGGCTTGACCTGCTCGATGCCGAGCCACATGCATTCGTAGGTGGTCTGGATCAGGCGCTTGGCGAGGATCGAACCTTCGCCGACCAGGAACATCCGGCTGGTGTCGCCGAAATAGCCGTTCTTGATCACGGTGATGTCGATATTGAGCGCGTCGCCGTTCTTGAGCACCTTGTCGCCGGGAATGCCGTGGCAGATCACGTCGTTGACCGAGGTGCAGATCGCCTTCGGATAGGGCGGGTAGCCGGGCGGCTGGTAGTTCAGCGGTGCCGGCACGGTGCCCTGCACCTTGGTCATGTACTCGTGGCAGAGCCGGTCGATCTCGCCGGTGGTGGTGCCGGCGACCACGAACGGCGTGATGTAGTCGAGCACCTCGCTCGCCAGCCGGCAGGCGACGCGCATCTGCTCGATATCGTGGTCGGTCTTGATCGTGATGGCCATGGGTCTTGCCTGCGAGGAATGCGTGGAATTGCGGGATTATCGCACCTTCTGGAGGTGGTCGCAGCCCTTGTTGGGCTTGTCCGGCTTGGGTTTCACGGTGGTGCAGGGGATTCGCGGCGGCGCGCGGGCCCGGTGCGGCGGCGGCGGAATCGGTGCCCGAACGTGGTCGCGCGACGGCGAACGGGCTTGCCGGCGCGCAGGGTTTCCCCGAATGGCGAGCGGCGCGGCAAAGGATTCGGCAAAGACATGGGTGACTTGAGAGCGGTCATTCCGGCGTGCTATACTCTTTGGCTAAGTCTGGCTCTACTTTCAATTCATGCTCGATTCATGTGATCCGGCATGGGGAAAGCAGGTCCGGGCTGACCGGCACGCGCGGTGTTCGCGCGTGCCGAATCGCAAGCCGGCGCACCCTGGGTGTCGCGTGCCATTCGCCGCGATACGGCAGCCGGCTTAAGACCCAACCCTAGCGGAGAATTACTCTCATGGCAGTCACGATGCGCCAAATGCTGGAAGCCGGTGTCCACTTCGGTCACCAAACGCGCTTCTGGAACCCGAAGATGGCCCCGTTCATTTTCGGTCATCGCAACAAGATTCACATCATCAACCTCGAAAAGACGCTGCCGATGTTCACGGACGCACAGAAGTACGTGCGCCAGCTGTCGGCAAATCGGGGCACGATCCTGTTCGTCGGCACCAAGCGTCAGTCGCGCGACACGATCGCTCAGGAAGCGCAGCGCGCCGGCATGCCGTTCGTCAACGCGCGCTGGCTCGGCGGCATGCTGACCAACTTCAAGACGCTGAAGGTATCGATCAAGCGCCTGAAGGACATGGAAGCGGCCGTCGAATCGGGTGAAACCGAGAAGATGAGCAAGAAGGAAGCGCTGCTGTTCGAACGCGAAATCGCCAAGCTGCAGAAGTCGATCGGCGGCGTGAAGGACATGGGCGGCATTCCGGACGCGATCTTCGTAGTCGACGTCGGCTACCACAAGATTGCCATCACCGAAGCGAACAAGCTGGGCGTGCCGGTCATCGCCGTGGTCGATACGAACCACTCGCCGGAAGGCGTGGACTACGTGATCCCGGGTAACGACGACTCGAGCAAGGCTGTCGCGCTGTACGCCGAAGGCGTGGCCGACGCGATCCTCGAAGGCCGTGCCAACGCGGTCAACGAAGTGGTCCAGGCGGTGCGCGGCGACGACGAGTACGTCGAAGAGAACGCGTAACCGGTCCCGAGCCGGCGCAAAAAGGGGGCTCTCAACAGGCCCCCTTTTTTTAAGTCGCGTTGCCGGGGCGAGCATCGAATGCCGCGGCATCCGATGCGAATCGCCGGAAACGAATCCCCGCCGCCCATGTCGAAGGGCGGCGTCGTGAATACAGACCCAAGGAGCGAATGATGGCGGCAATTACCGCAAGCATGGTGGCAGAACTGCGCGCGAAGACCGACGCGCCGATGATGGAATGCAAGAAGGCGCTGACGGAAGCCGACGGCGACCTGGGCAAGGCCGAGGAACTGCTGCGCGTGAAGCTCGGCAACAAGGCCAGCAAGGCAGCATCGCGCGTGACGGCCGAAGGCGTGGTCTCGTCCTTCGTCGGCAATGGCGCCGGCGCCCTGGTCGAGCTGAACTGCGAAACCGACTTCGTCGCCAAGAACGACGACTTCCTGGCCTTCGCCAAGACCGTCGCGGAACTCGTCGCGGCCCAGAACCCGGCTGACGTGGCTGCCCTGTCGGCCCTGCCGCTGGACGGCAAGACGGTCGACGAAGTGCGCCTGGCCCTGGTCGGCAAGATCGGCGAAAACATCTCGATCCGCCGCTTCGTGCGCTTCGAGACCGCCAACCAGATCGCCACCTACCTGCACGGCAGCCGCATCGGCGTGATCGTCGAGTACACCGGCGCGGACGAGCAGGTCGGCAAGGACGTCGCGATGCACGTCGCGGCCATGAAGCCGGTTTCGCTGTCGGCCGACGAAGTGCCGGCCGAACTGATCGAGAAGGAACGCCGCGTGGCCGAGCAGAAGGCCGCCGAATCGGGCAAGCCGGCCGAGATCGTCGCCAAGATGGTCGACGGCAGCGTCCAGAAGTACCTGAAGGAAGTCTCGCTGCTGAACCAGCCGTTCGTGAAGAACGACAAGCAGACGATCGAACAGATGCTCAAGGCGGCCAATGCTGCAGTGCAGAAGTTCTCGCTGTTCGTGGTCGGCGAAGGCATCGAGAAGCGCCAGGACGACTTCGCGGCCGAAGTGGCGGCGCAAGTCGCGGCAGCCAAGCAGCAGTAAGCCGTATCGCAGCATCGTTGGACCCGCGGCGGGCGCCCGCTCCGCCGCGCTTCGGCAGCGCCGCGGATTGGCGCCCGGTTTCCGGGCGGCAATTTGGCGGCGCTTGCCCGAATCAGTATTTCGCCCCTACAGTTCGTGCTTGTCATCCTCTCGTCGCTTGGAAGCCCCTATGCCCAATGCCTATAAACGCGTCCTCCTCAAACTTTCCGGCGAAGCGCTGATGGGCGACGATGCCTTCGGCATCAATCGCGCGACGATCGAGCGGATGGTGGCGGACGTCGCCGAGGTGGTGCGCCTCGGCACGCAGCTGGCCGTCGTGATCGGCGGCGGCAACATCTTCCGCGGCGTGGCGGGCGGCGCGGCCGGCATGGACCGCGCCACGGCCGACTACATGGGGATGCTGGCGACGATGATGAACGCGCTGGCGCTGCAGGACGCGATGCGCCATGCCGGTATCGAGGCGCGCGTGCAGTCGGCGCTGCGCATGGACCAGGTGGTGGAGCCGTACATCCGGCCCCGCGCGATCCGCCAGCTCGAGGAAGGCCGCGTGGTGATCTTCGCGGCCGGTACCGGCAACCCGTTCTTCACGACCGACACGGCCGCCGCGCTGCGCGGCTCGGAAGTGGGCGCGGAAGTGGTGCTGAAGGCCACCAAGGTGGACGGCGTCTACACCGCCGATCCGAAGAAGGATCCGTCGGCCACGCGCTATACCTCGATCAGCTTCGACGAGGCGATCGGCCGCAATCTGCAGGTGATGGACGCCACCGCCTTCGCGCTGTGCCGCGACCAGAAGCTGCCGATCCGGGTGTTCTCGATCAACAAGCCCGGTGCGCTCAAGCGTATCGTGCAGGGCGAGGACGAGGGTACGCTCGTCCACGTGTAAACTCACGCCGATACAGGCCTGGCATGACGCCGCCGGCGGGATGCCGGCCTGTGTCGTTTTGAAGGTTCGAAGGTTCGAAGGTTCGGAGGTTGAAATGAGTCACGCTGAAGTGAAGAAGGGCGTCGAGCAGAAGATGCAACGCTCGATCGAAGCGTTCAAGAACGATCTGGCAAAGATCCGTACCGGCCGCGCGCATACCGGCCTGCTCGATCACGTGCAGGTCGACTACTACGGCTCGATGGTGCCGATCTCGCAGGTCGCCAACCTGACGCTCGCCGATGCGCGCACGATCAGCGTGCAGCCTTGGGAAAAGCCGATGGTGGCGAAGGTCGAGAAGGCCATCCGCGAATCGGACCTGGGCCTGAACCCGGCAACCTCGGGCGATGCCATCCGCGTGCCGATGCCGGCGCTGACGGAAGAGCGCCGCCGCGAGCTGGCCAAGGTGGTCAAGAGCGAGGCCGAGACGGCCAAGGTGGCGGTACGCAACCTGCGTCGCGATGCCAACGAGCAGCTCAAGAAGCTGGTCAAGGACAAGGAAATCTCGGAAGACGACGAGCGCCGCGCCAGCGACGACGTCCAGAAGCTGACGGACAAGCACGTCGCCGAGATCGACAAGCTCGCGCAGACCAAAGAAGCCGAGATCATGACGGTCTGACGCGCGATGCGCGCGTCGCACTTTTTCCCTCGGTTACTGTCTCAGCGGCCATGACTTATACCAGCTCTACCGTTCGCGTGCCCGACGTCGCCGCCGTGCCACGTCATATCGCGATCATCATGGACGGCAACGGCCGTTGGGCCACCGAGCGCCGGCTGCCGCGCGTCGCGGGGCATACCCGCGGCGTCGACGCGGTGCGCTCGGTGGTGGAAGGGTGCGCGCGCGCCGGCGTCGAATACCTGACGCTGTTCGCCTTCAGCTCCGAGAACTGGCGCAGGCCGAACGACGAGGTGTCGTTCCTGATGCGCCTGTTCATCACTGCGCTCGAGCGCGAGGTCGGCAAGCTGCATGCGAACGGCATCCGCCTGCGCGTGGTCGGCGAGCTCGATCGCTTCGAACCCCGCATCCGCGAGCTGATCCGCCGCGCGGAAACCAAGACCGCGCGCAATACGCGCCTGACGCTGACCATCGCCGCGAACTACGGCGGCCGCTGGGACATCCTGCAGGCCACCAAGAAGCTGATCGCCGAGGCGGTGCGCGAGGGTCGCGAGCTCGAGGTCGACGAAACCGCCTTCGCGCAGCACCTGGCGATGGCCTACGCGCCCGAGCCGGACCTGTTCATCCGCACCGGCGGCGAGCAGCGCGTCAGCAATTTCCTGCTCTGGCAGCTCGCCTACACCGAATTCTATTTCACGGGCAAGTTCTGGCCCGATTTCGACGCCGCCGCGCTCGCCGATGCGCTGGCGTCGTACACCGATCGCGAACGCCGGTTCGGCCGGACGAGCGCGCAGCTCGAACCCCAGTCCCAGGACGTCGACTCCCTTTCATGCTGAAGACCCGTGTCATCACGGCGGTCGTGCTGCTGGCCATCCTGCTGCCAGTGACGCTGTTCGCGCCGCTCGCGGCATTCGGCGCGCTGATCGCCCTCGTGCTGGTATTCGCCGCCTGGGAATGGGCGCGCCTGCTCAAGCTCGGCGCGGCCGGCTCGGTGGTCTACGCGCTGGTGGCCGCGCTGGCGCTGGCCGCCAGCATGGGCCTGGGCGTCGGTTTCGCCCCCTCGCGCCCCCTGGTCGAGGCGGCCGGCGTGTTCTGGCTGCTGGCCGGCCCGTTCGCGCTGTGGCGCAAGCCCACGCTGGCCGCCGGCGCCTGGAAACCCTTCCTGCTGGCGGCGGGCCTGCTGGTCTTCGCGGCCTGCTGGCACGCCGTGGTGGCCGCGCGCGCGGCCGGCATCCCCTTCGTGCTGTCGATGCTGCTGGTCGTCTGGCTGGCCGATATAGGCGCATACTTCGCGGGCAAGGCTTTCGGCAGGCACAAGCTGGCCCCGTCGGTGAGCCCGGGCAAGACCTGGGAGGGCGCGGCAGGCGGCTGGCTGGCGGTGATGATCGTCGCGGGCCTGGCGATCGGCCTGCACGCGTTCGAGCCGACCCTGTTTTCAGCGCTCGCGCAGCGCTTCGGCGCGCCGGGCGCGTTCGCGGCACTGAGCCTGCTGGTCGCCTACAGCGTGATCGGCGACCTGTTCGAGTCCCTGCTCAAGCGGCAGGCCGGCGTGAAGGATTCGAGCGGACTGCTGCCGGGCCACGGCGGCGTGCTCGACCGGGTCGACGCGCTGCTGCCGGTGCTGCCGCTCGCGGTGCTGCTGCTCGGTTAATCACTAGATCTTCATCATGCAAAAACGCCTGACTATCCTGGGCTCGACGGGCTCGATCGGAGACAGCACGCTCGACGTCGTCGCGCGTCACCCGGACCGCTTCTCGGTCTATGCGCTGAGCGCGCACCGCAACGGCGACAAGCTCGTCGAGCAGTGCCTGAAGTTCCGGCCCGAAGTGGCCGTGGTCGGCTCGGCGGAAACCGCCGCTGCGGTCGAGGCCAAGCTGCGCGCGGCCGGTTGCCGTACCCAGGTCGCCCATGGCCCGGACGCGCTGGTCGAGATCGCCCGGGCCGACGGCTGCGATACGGTGGTCGCCGCGATCGTCGGCGCCGCCGGCCTGGCCTCGAGCCTGGCCGCCGCGCGCGCCGGCAAGCGCATCCTGCTGGCCAACAAGGAATCGCTGGTGATGTCGGGCTCGATTTTCATGGACGCGGTGCGCGACCATGGCGCGATCCTGCTGCCGGTCGACAGCGAGCACAACGCGATCTTCCAGTGCATGCCGCGCGACATCGCCGAGCACGGCGGCATCGCCAAGATCATCGTGACTGCCTCGGGCGGCCCGTTCCGCACCCGCGAGCCGGCCACCCTGGTCGACGTCACGCCGGACGAGGCCTGCAAGCACCCGAACTGGTCGATGGGCCGCAAGATCTCGGTGGATTCGGCCACCATGATGAACAAGGGCCTGGAGGTGATCGAGGCGCACTGGATCTTCGGCCTGCCGAGCCAGCGCATCGAGGTGCTGATCCATCCGCAGAGCGTGATCCATTCGCTGGTCTCGTACAAGGACGGCTCGGTGCTCGCGCAGCTGGGCAACCCCGACATGCGCACGCCGATCGCGCATGCGCTGGCCTTCCCGGAGCGCGTGGACGCCGGCGTCGCCCAGCTCGACCTGGCCCAGGTCGCCACCCTGAACTTCGAGAAGCCGGACTTCCAGCGCTTCCCCTGCCTGGCCCTGGCGATCCAGGCGCTCGACGCGGGCGGGGTGGCCAGCACGGTGCTCAACGCCGCCAACGAGCTGGCGGTGGAGGCCTTCCTGGAGCGCCGGATCGGCTTCATGGATATCGCGAGCACGGTCGATACGGTGCTCAATCATCTGACGAATCGCGAGCCGGACGGTCTCGACGACGTGCTGGCGGCCGATGCCGAGGCGCGCCGCGAGGCCGCCGCGGTGATCGCGAAACTGCCTGTTCCGCGCGCGGAGCGCGTAGCCTGAGCGAGAGGGGCGCATGAACGTGCTGATCGAGCTGGTAGCGTTTGCAGTGGCGATCGGCGTGCTGGTCGTCGTCCACGAATACGGTCATTACAGCATCGCGCGCCTCTGCGGCGTGAAGGTGCTGCGTTTCTCGATCGGCTTCGGCACGGTGCTGGTGCGGCACACCAGTCGTCGCACCGGCACCGAATGGACGCTGTCGGCGCTGCCGCTGGGCGGCTACGTGAAGATGCTCGACGAGCGCGATCCGGGCCCCGAGGGCATCGCGCCGGCCGACCTGCCCCAGGCCTTCAACCGCCAGTCGGTGTGGAAGCGCATCGCGATCGTCGCGGCCGGGCCGATCGCCAACTTCCTGCTCGCGATCCTGCTGTTCTCCACGGTGTTCGCCACCGGCGTGACCGAGCCGGCGGCGGTGGTCGCGGCGCCGGCCGCCGACACGGTGGCCGCGCGCGCCGGCTTCGACGGCGGCGAAACCATCGTCTCGATCCGCGACGCGCAAGGCGGCGCGGCCGAGCCGGTGCGCTCCTGGTCGGACCTGCGCTGGAAGCTGCTCGGCGCGACCATCGACCATCGCCAGGTGATCCTGGGCGGCCGCACCGGCGGGGCGACCTACGATTTCCACGTCGACCTGGGCGGCTTCGACCAGCGCTCGGCCGACGACGACTACATGTCGAAGCTCGGCTTCGAGCCCGGCGGCGGGGCGCTGTCGATCTCGGCGGTCACGCCGGGCAGCGCGGCCGAGCAGGCCGGGCTGCAGCCGGGCGACCGCATCGTCGCGCTCGACGGCAAGCCGGTGATCGGCTCGGGTCGCTTCATCGACACCATCAAGTCGCATGCGGGCCGTCCGCTCGCGCTGCGGATCTCGCGCGGCGGCGTCGAGCGCACGCTGAGCATCGTGCCGCATGCGGAGCGCGATGCCACGCCCGGCGCGAACGGCGCGCAGGTCGGCCGGATCGGCGCGGCGCTGGCGATGCACACGCCCACCGTGGACGTGCGCTACGGCCTGCTCGAGAGCGCCGAGCTGGGCGTGCGCCGCACCTGGGGCATTTCGGTGTACTCGCTGAAGATGTTCGGGCGGATGCTGACCGGGGAGGCGTCGCTGAAGAACCTGTCGGGACCGGTGACCATCGCGGACTACGCGGGCAAGAGCGCGCGGCTCGGATTATCAGCCTTCCTGTCCTTTCTGGCGCTGGTCAGCATCAGTCTCGGCGTGCTGAACTTGCTGCCGATTCCGGTTTTGGACGGGGGGCATCTGTTATATTATCTGGTTGAAGCCGCGACCGGGAAGGCCGTTTCCGAGCGCTGGCAACTGATTCTGCAAAGAGCGGGGTTGATCTGCATCGTCGCGCTGTCGGCGATCGCGCTGTTCAACGATCTGTCTCGTTTAATCCATTCTTGAAGCGTCGGGCGAGGGCTGCGAGGGCCGTCGCCGGATCTGATGCAAGCTTAAATACTGGGGATGCACGTTGTTCAAACCTCATCGCTTCGTACCCAAGACTGTAGCCGCCGCGGCGCTCGCCGTGCACGGACTCGCAGCCCACGCGACGTCGCCGTTCGTCGTGCAGGATATCAAGATCGAGGGCTTGCAGCGTGTCGAAGCCGGTTCCGTGTTCGCCTACCTGCCGATCAAGCAGGGCGACACCTTCACGGACGACAAGGCATCCGAAGCAATCCGCGCGCTCTACGCGACGGGCTTCTTCAATGACGTGAAGATCGCCACCGAAGGCAGCGTGGTGATCGTGCAGGTGCAGGAGCGCCCGGCGATCTCGTCGATCGACTTCACCGGCATCAAGGAATTCGACAAGGACAACCTGACCAAGGCGCTGCGCGCGGTCGGCCTGTCGCAAGGCCGCTACTACGACAAGTCGCTGGTCGACAAGGCCGAGCAGGAACTGAAGCGCCAGTACCTCACGCGCGGCTACTACGCCGCCGAGGTCACCACCACCATCACGCCGGTCGACGCCAACCGCGTCTCGATCCTGTTCTCGGTGGCCGAGGGCCCGAGCGCCAAGATCCGCCAGATCAACTTCATCGGCAACAAGACCTTCAGCACCAGCACGCTGCGCAACGAGATGCAGCTGTCGACGCCGAACTGGTTCTCCTGGTACACCAAGAACGACCTGTACTCGAAGGAAAAGCTCACCGGCGACCTGGAAAACGTCCGCTCGTACTACCTGAATCGCGGCTACCTCGAATTCAACATCGATTCGACCCAGGTCTCGATCTCGCCCGACAAGAAGGACATGTACCTGACGCTCTCGCTGCACGAGGGCGAGCCGTACACGATCTCGAGCATCCAGCTCTCGGGCAACCTGCTGGATCGCCAGGCCGAGCTGCAGAAGCTGGTCAAGATCAAGGCCGGCGAGCGTTTCTCGGCCGAGAAGCTGCAGGCCACCACCAAGGCGATCGTCGACAAGCTCGGTGAATACGGTTACGCCTTCGCGACCGTCAACGCCCAGCCGAACATCGACCAGGCCTCGCACAAGGTGGCCCTGACGCTGGTGGTCGACCCGAGCCGCCGCGTCTACGTGCGCCGCATCAACGTGGTCGGCAACACCCGCACGCGCGACGAGGTGGTGCGCCGTGAAATGCGCCAGCTCGAGAGCTCGTGGTTCGATTCGAGCCGCCTTGCGCTGTCCAAGGATCGCGTCAACCGCCTGGGCTACTTCACCGACGTGGACGTCACCACGGTGCCGGTGGAAGGCACCAGCGACCAGGTCGACGTGAACGTGAAGGTCACCGAGAAGCCGACCGGCGCGATCACGCTGGGCGCGGGTTTCTCCTCGACCGACAAGGTGGTGCTGTCGGCCGGTATCTCGCAGGACAACGTGTTCGGCTCCGGCACCAGCCTGTCGGTGAACGTCAACACGGCGCGCAGCTACCGCACGCTGACGGTCACGCAGGTCGACCCGTACTTCACGGTGGACGGCATCAAGCGGATCACCGACGTGTTCTACCGCACCTACCAGCCGCTGTACTACTCGACCAATTCGAGCTTCCGGATCATCACGGCCGGTGGCGACATGAAGTTCGGCATTCCGTTCTCGGAAGTCGACACGGTGTTCTTCGGCGTGGGCTTCGAGCAGAACCGCCTCGATGTCGACGCGGATACGCCGCAGAGCTACCAGGATTACGTGCAGCAGTTCGGCCGCGTGTCGAACTCGGTGCCGCTGACCATCGGCTGGTCGCGCGACGCGCGTGACAGCGCGCTGATCCCGAGCCGCGGCTACTTCACCCAGGCCAATGCCGAATACGGCGCGCCGGTGGACAAGATCCAGTACTACAAGATGGACGTGCAGGCGCAGTACTACTACTCGTTCGCGCGCGGCTTCATCCTGGGCCTGAACTTCCAGGGCGGCTACGGCAACGGTATCGGCAACGCCTACCCGATCTTCAAGAACTACTACGCGGGCGGTATCGGCTCGGTGCGTGGCTACGAACCGAGCTCGCTCGGCCCGCGCGACTCGAAGACCAACGACCCGATCGGCGGTTCGAAGATGGTGGTCGGCAACATCGAGCTGACCTTCCCGCTGCCGGGCACCGGCTACGACCGCACGCTGCGCGTGTTCACCTTCTTCGACGGCGGTAACGTCTGGGGCAACGCGCCTGGCGGCACCAGCACCGGCGCGAACGGCCTGCGCTACGGCTACGGCGTGGGTCTGGCCTGGATCTCGCCGATCGGCCCGCTCAAGCTGAGCCTCGGTTTCCCGCTGCAGAAGCACGAAGGCGACCAGTACCAGAAATTCCAGTTCCAGATCGGGACCGCATTCTGATCGGAACCGCAACACCAAACGCATCGAGAGGGTAATTTTGCTAACCGGTAAGTTTTCGAAACGAGTGATGTGCGCGCTGGCGCTGTCCGCCGCGCTCGGCGCGACGGCCGCCCAGGCGCAGGACGTCGCTCGGATCGCGGCGGTCAATTCCGACCGGATCCTCCGCGAGTCCGCGCCGGCCAAGGCCGCGCAGACCAAACTCGAAGCCGAGTTCGCGAAGCGCGACAAGGACCTGCAGGACATGGCCGCGCGTCTCAAGTCGATGTCGGATTCGCTCGACAAGAACGGCCAGTCGCTGTCGGCCGCCGATCGTGCGCAAAAGCAGCGCGACCTGGCCCAGCTCGACACCGACTTCCAGCGCAAGCAGCGCGAGTTCCGCGAGGACCTCAACCAGCGCCGCAACGAGGAACTCGCCGCGGTGCTGGACAAGGCCAACAAGGTGATCAAGCAGATCGCCGAGCAGCAGAACTACGACCTGATCGTGCAGGAAGCGGTGTATGTCAGCCCGCGCATCGATATCACCGACAAGGTGCTGAAGGCGCTGGCCTCGCCCACCGGTTCGCTGAACTGAGGGAGCGCGCATGGCATTGACGCTAGACGAACTCGCCAAACGATTCGGCGGGGATATCGCCGGGGATCCGCAGTGCCAGGTCGGCGGCCTCGCGCCGCTGGACCAGGCCGGCCCGAACCAGCTCGCCTTCCTCGCCAATCCCAAGTACCTGTCCCAGGTCGAGACCACCCGCGCCGGCGCCGTGCTGATCGCGCCGCGCGACCTGGAGAAGCTCGGCGCGGCCGCCGAGGGCCGCAACTTCATCCTCACCCCGAATCCCTACGCCTATTTCGCGCGCGTCGCGCAGATGTTCATCGACCTGGCCGCGCCCAAGCGGCCTTCGGGCGTGCATTCGAGCGCGAACGTCGATCCCTCGGCGCAGGTCGCGGCCAGCGCCGTGATCGGCCCGAACGTGACGGTCGAGGCCGGCGCGGTGATCGGCGAGGGCGTGCGCCTGGACGCCAACGTGTTCGTGGGCGCCGGCACGAAGATCGGCGAAGGCTCCCGCCTGTACCCGAACGTGGTCGTCTATCACGGCTGCGATATCGGCGTGCGTGCGATCGTGCATTCGGGCGCCGTGATCGGCTCCGACGGCTTCGGCTTCGCGCCCGACTTCGTCGGCGAGGGCGAGGCGCGTACCGGCACCTGGGTCAAGATTCCGCAGGTCGGCGGCGTGAAGATCGGCCCCGACGTCGAGATCGGCGCGAACACCACGATCGATCGCGGCGCGATGGCCGACACGGTCATCGAGGAGTGCGTGAAGATCGACAACCTGGTGCAGATCGCCCACAACTGCCGGATCGGCGCCTATACCGTGATCGCCGGTTGCGCCGGCATCGCGGGCAGCACCAATATCGGCCGCCATTGCATGATCGGCGGCGCGGTCGGCATCGCCGGCCACGTCACGCTCGGCGACTACGTGATCGTCACGGCGCAGTCGGGCGTGTCGAAGTCGCTGCCGAAGGCCGGCATGTACACGAGCGCGTTCCCGGCCGTCGAGCACGGCGACTGGAACCGCAGCGCGGCGCTCGTCCGCAATCTCGACAAGCTGCGCGACCGCATCCGTTCGCTCGAGACCGCGCTGGCCGCGCGCAACGACGGACCCGCGCAGGACTGAAGGTCGAATCGGGCGCGACGGGCGGCTGAGACCAGCGGCCCGCGCGCGAGTCAGAGAGGGCCGCGCCGCCTGGGGCGGCCCCTATCAGCATTTGCAGTCACCACCGCGCAGCATTGCGTGAGACGAACCATCATGAGCATCGAACAAATCAATTTCGACATCCACAAGATCCTCACGCTGCTGCCGCATCGTTATCCGATTCTGCTCGTCGACCGCGTGCTCGAACTCACCCCGCACGAAAGCATCAAAGCCCTGAAGAACGTGACCATCAACGAGCCGTTCTTCCAGGGGCATTTCCCGCAGCGCCCGGTGATGCCGGGCGTGCTGATCATCGAGGCGCTGGCGCAGGCCGCGGCGCTGTTGACCTTCAGCGAGGAACAGCCGAAGGATCCGGGCAAGTCGCTGTACTACTTCGTCGGCATCGACGGCGCGCGCTTCAAGCGCGTGGTCGAGCCGGGCGACCAGCTGATCCTGAACGTGAAGTTCGAGCGCTACATCCGCGGCATCTGGAAGTTCAAGGCGACCGCCGAAGTCGACGGCAAGGTGGCCGCCGAGGCCGAACTGATGTGCACGGTGAAGTCGGCCGACGCCGCGCCCTGAGCGCCGCGCGCCATCACCACCGAGGCAGGACTGACCAAGAGAGGCAACCGCGCATGAGCAGGATCCATTCCACGGCCGTGATCGAGCCGGGCGCGCAGATCGACGAGAGCGTCGAGATCGGCCCGTACGCGATCGTCGGCCCGCACGTCACGATCGGCGCGCGCACCACCATCGGTTCGCACAGCGTGATCGAGGGGCACACCACGATCGGCGAGGACAACCGCATCGGCCATTACGCGTCGGTCGGCGGCCGTCCGCAGGACATGAAGTACAAGGACGAGCCTACCCGGCTCGTGATCGGCGATCGCAACACGATCCGCGAATTCACCACGATCCACACCGGCACCGTGCAGGACGCCGGCGTGACCACGCTAGGCGACGACAACTGGATCATGGCCTATGTCCACATCGGCCACGACTGCCGGGTCGGCAACCACGTGATCCTGTCGAGCAACGCGCAGATGGCGGGGCACGTCGAGATCGGCGACTGGGCCATCGTCGGCGGCATGTCGGGCGTGCACCAGTTCGTGAGGATCGGCGCGCACTCGATGCTGGGCGGCGCTTCGGCGCTGGTCCAGGACGTGCCGCCGTTCGTGATCTCGGCCGGCAACAAGGCCGTGCCGCATGGCATCAATGTCGAGGGCCTGCGTCGCCGCGGCTTCTCGGCCGAGGCGATCAGCGTGCTGCGCAGCGCCTACCGCGTGGTCTACAAGAGCGGCAAGACGCTCGACGAGGCCAAGGCGGAGCTGCGCGATATGGTCGAGGCGGGCGCGCAAGACGGGAAGGGCGGTGACGGCGTGACCGAGCTCAAGCAGTTCCTCGCCTTCATCGACGCCTCGCAACGCGGCATCATCCGCTGACACGATGGCGCTGACCTCGACTCCGCTGCGGCTCGCGTTGGTTGCCGGCGAGCCGTCGGGCGATCTGCTCGGCGCCTCGCTGCTGGGCGGGCTGCATGCGCGCCTGCCCGGTTCGGCGCATTACTACGGCATCGGCGGGCCGCGCATGATCGCCGCCGGCTTCGACTCGCACTGGCCGATGGACCGGCTGACCGTGCGCGGCTACGTCGAGGCGCTCAAGGAAATCCCCGGCATCCTGCGCATCCGCGGCGAGCTGAAACGCCAATTGCTGGCCGAGCGGCCCGACGTGTTCGTCGGCATCGACGCACCCGACTTCAATTTCGGCGTCGAGCACTCGCTGCGCGAAGCCGGCATCCCGACCGTGCATTTCGTCTGCCCCTCGATCTGGGCCTGGCGCGGCGGCCGGATCAAGAAGATCGTCAAGTCGGTCGACCACATGCTGTGCCTGTTCCCGTTCGAACCGGCCCTGCTCGAGAAATCGGGCCTGGCCTCGACCTACGTGGGACATCCGCTGGCCGACGACATCCCGCTCGAACCCGATACGCGCGGCGCGCGCATCGCCCTCGGCCTGCCCGAGAGCGGGCCCGTGATCGCGGTGCTGCCGGGCAGCCGGCGTTCCGAGATCGGGCTGATCGGGCCCACCTTCTTCGCGGCGATGGCGCTGATGCACAAGCGCGAGCCCGGCGTGCGCTTCGTGATGCCGGCTGCCACGCCGGCGCTGCGCGAGCTGCTGCAGCCGCTGGTGGATGCGCATCCGCAGTTGCCGCTGACGCTGACCGAAGGCCGCTCGCAGGTGGCCATGACGGCCGCCGACGCGATCCTCGTCAAGAGCGGCACCGTCACGCTGGAGGCGGCGCTGCTGAAGAAGCCGATGGTGATCTCGTACAAGGTGCCCTGGCTGACCGGGCAGGTAATGCGTCGCCAGGGTTATCTGCCCTATGTCGGCCTGCCGAACATCCTGGCCGGGCGTTTCGTGGTGCCCGAGCTGCTGCAGCATTTCGCGACGCCCGAGGCGCTGGCCGACGCGACGCTCACGCAGCTGCGCGACGAAGCGAACCGCCGCACGCTGACCGAGATCTTCACCGAGATGCACCTGTCGCTGCGGCAGAACACGGCGACGCGCGCCGCCGAGGCCATCGAGCGCGTGGTGGCGAGCCGGAAGCCGCGCGCATGAAGGCCGCCCGCACTCCGCGCGGCGCGGCGGCAGCCGTGATCGCGATCGACCAGTCGGGCTTCGACTTCGACGCGCCGGGCGAGATCGTCTGCGGCGTCGACGAAGCCGGGCGCGGGCCGCTGGCCGGCCCGGTGGTGGCGGCCGCGGTGATCCTCGATCCGGCGCGACCGATCCTCGGTCTCGACGATTCCAAGGCGCTCAGCGCGAAGAAGCGCGAGCTTCTCTATCACGAGATCGTCGCGCATTCGCGCGCCTGGTGCGTCGCCTCGGCCAGCGTCGAGGAAATCGACACGCTCAACATCCTCCACGCAACCATGCTGGCGATGCGGCGCGCCGTGGAAGGCCTGTCGCTGCTGCCGACGCTGGCCAGGATCGACGGCAACCGCTGCCCGACGCTGAGCATCCGCAGCGAGGCGATCGTCGGCGGCGACGCGCTGGTGCCGAGCATCTCGGCCGCCTCGATCATCGCCAAGGTCACGCGCGACCGCCTGCTGGTGGACCTGCACGCGACCTTCCCGCATTACGGCTTCGACGTCCACGCCGGCTACGGCACGCCGAAGCACCTGGCCGCGCTGCGCGAGCACGGCCCCTGCGAGCATCACCGGCGCTCCTTCGCGCCGGTGCGCGAAGCGCTCCGAATCGAACGATGAAACTGATTACCTCGCGCGACAACCCGCTCTACAAACGCCTCAAGGCGCTGGCGGGCTCGACGCAGCAGCAACGCCGCGGCGCCCAGGCGCTGCTCGAAGGTCTCCATCTCGCCTCGGCCTATCTCGATGCGCGCGGCCAGCCCGAACTCTGCGTGGTCACCGACGGCGCGCTCTCGCATGACGAGACGCAGGCGATCGTGGCGCGCGTCGAGCCGCAGCGCGTGGTCTCGCTGCCCGATGCGCTGTTCGGCCAGTTGTCGAGCGTGGTCAACGGCATCGGCATGCTGCTGCTGGTCGAGCGGCCGGTCGCCGAACTGCCCGAGCGCGTCACGCGCACGTCCGTGGTGCTCGACGGCGTGCAGGATGCCGGCAATGTCGGCTCGATCCTGCGCAGCGCGGCCGCGGCCGGCGTGAGCCAGGTGTTCTGCATGCGCGGCACCGCCTATGCCTGGTCCTCGAAGGTGCTGCGCTCGGGCATGGGCGCGCATTTCCTGCTCGATATCCATGAAGACGTCGAGGCCGAGGCGCTGATCCCGCGCCTGGCGGTGCCGGTCGCGCTAACCGACTCGCACGGGGCGCAGGCGATCGACGACTGCGACCTGAAGGGACCGGTGGCCTGGGTCTTCGGCAACGAAGGGGCGGGCGTGTCGGCCGCCTGGCGCGAGGCGGCGGGCTTGCGCGTGACGATCCCGCAGCCCGGCGGCATGGAGTCGCTGAACGTGGCGGCCGCGGCGGCGGTCTGCTTGTTCGAGCAGTGCCGGCAGCAACGCAAGCGTTGATGCGCTGAGCGGGAAGGACGGAAGGGAATCACCAAGGCGGCGGCGCGATGCGAATCGCGTCGCCGCTTTCTTATGCGCGCTCAGTAGGAGAGCCGATCGAGCTTGATTTCCTGCAGGATGGTGGTGGCGATTTCCTCGATCGACTTGTGCGTCGACGACAGCCAACTGATCCCTTCGCGGCGCATCATCGCCTCGGCCTCGTTGATCTCGTAGCGGCAGTTCTCGGGCGAGGCGTACTTGCTGCCCGGGCGCCGCTCGTTGCGGATCTCCGAGAGCCGCTGCGGGTCGATCGACAGCCCGAACAGCTTCTCGCGATGCTTGGAGAGCTCGCCGGGCAGCTTGCCGCGCTCGAAATCCTCGGGGATCAGCGGATAGTTCGCCGCCTTCACGCCGTACTGCATCGCCAGGTAGAGGCTGGTCGGCGTCTTGCCGCTGCGCGACACGCCCACCAGGATCACGTCGGCCTCGGCCAGGTTGCGATCGGACTGGCCGTCGTCGTGCGCGAGCGAGAAGTTGATGGCCTCGATCCGCGTCTTGTATTCCTCGGTATCGGCGTTCTGGTGGCCGCGGCCCATAGCATGGGTCGACTTCAGCTGCAGTTCCTGCTCGAGTGGCTCGACGAAGCGCTGGAACATGTCGAGCACCAGCGCGTTCGAGCGCTTGACGATTTCGTTGGATTCGCTGTCGACCAGGGTGGTGAACACGATCGGCCGGCGGCCCTCGAGCTGCGCTGCGTCGTTGATCTTCTGCACCGTCAGGTAGGCCTTGTCGGGCGAGTCGACGAAGGGCACGCGCACGTGCCGGAATTTCTGGTCGAACTGGGACAGGATCGAATGCGCGAAGGTTTCGGCGGTGATCCCGGTGCCGTCGGAGACGATGAAAACGGTAGGAAGCATGAAGAATCGGGGCAGACGTGCGTGGCGCGGTGGCGGCCTCGAGCGGGCCGGAAGCGGCCATTCTAGCAGGGCGTCCGCGCCGCGCTTGCGCCCCGGCGCGGCCTTGCCGGCGCGCTTGGAGGCGGCGATCGACGCCGGTTCGTCACAGCGGCGGGCCGGCAGGGTAGAATAGCGGCCAACCTGTTGGATAAGCCGTTTCGAAAAGACGTCATGTTCCCGTCTTTTTTACCGACACTGGCTTGAGTTCCCGGCAAATAGGGCGATTTGTCTGCTATTTCGTCCTTCTGCCGGGATTTTTACAAGCTGCGTCGGCTGTTGCGACCGCTTATCCAACAGGTCGTGCGATGCGCGCCACCGCTTCCTACAGGCGGCCGCGCCCGAGCCCAATCGCCCGATCGTGAATTTTTTTCACACTTAGGGGCTTGTATGACTAACGCAGCAAACGTCGCAAAGGACCAGGCGTATGTAATCCCGTTCGAGCAGTTGCGGATGACCGATGTCGAGATCGTCGGGGGCAAGAATGCTTCCCTCGGCGAGATGATCAGCCAGCTTTCCGAAGCTGGCGTTCGCGTACCCACGGGTTTCGCGACCACGGCGCTGGCTTTCCGCGACTTCCTCGCCCACAACGATCTCACCGAACGCATCGCGAAACGCCTCGAGTCGCTCGATATCGACGACGTGAAGGCGCTCGCCGTCGCGGGCGCGGAGATCCGCAAGTGGATCGTCGACGCGCCGCTGCAGCCGCGTCTCGAAGCCGAAATCCGTGAACAGTTCGTGGTGCTCTGCCAGAGCTCGCCCGAGGAACTGTCGTTCGCGGTCCGTTCCTCGGCCACCGCGGAAGACCTTCCCGACGCTTCGTTCGCCGGCCAGCAGGAGTCCTACCTCAACGTGGTGGGCATCGAGGACGTGCTCGACCGCATGAAGCACGTGTTCGCCTCGCTCTACAACGATCGCGCCATTTCCTATCGCGTCCACAAGGGCTTCACGCACGCCGAGGTCGCGCTGTCGGCCGGCGTGCAGCGCATGGTCCGCTCCGACGTGGGCGCGGCCGGCGTGATGTTCACGATCGACACCGAATCGGGCTTCAAGGACGCGGTGTTCGTCACCTCGAGCTACGGCCTGGGCGAGACCGTGGTGCAGGGCGCCGTGAATCCGGACGAGTTCTACGTCTTCAAGACCACGCTCGCGCAGGACAAGTACCCGATCATCCGCCGCTCGATCGGCTCCAAGCTGATCAAGATGGAGTTCACGCAGCCGGGCGAGCCGGGCCGCGTGAAGACGGTCGACGTGCCGGGCGAGCAGCGCAACCGCTACTCGATCACCGACGAGGACGTGATCGAGCTGGCGCGTTATGCCGTGATCATCGAGAAGCACTACCAGCGCCCGATGGACATCGAGTGGGGCAAGGACGGCC
Organism: Burkholderia sp. Cy-637; assembly: GCF_011753175.1. Lineage (NCBI taxonomy): Bacteria > Pseudomonadati > Pseudomonadota > Betaproteobacteria > Burkholderiales > Burkholderiaceae > Burkholderia > Burkholderia sp. Cy-637. The sequence goes on from NZ_VWWC01000001.1 coordinate 59,104, forward strand.
GCGACGGCAAGATCTTCATCCTGCAGGCGCGCCCGGAAACCGTGAAGAGCCAGGCCAGCGGCAAGGGCGAACAGCGCTTCAAGCTCAAGGGGCAGTCGCAGGTGCTGGCTACCGGCCGCGCGATCGGCCAGAAGATCGGCGCCGGCCCGGTGCGCGTGATCCAGGATCCGTCCGAGATGGAACGCGTGCAGCCCGGCGACGTGCTGGTAGCCGACATGACCGACCCGAACTGGGAACCGGTGATGAAGCGCGCCGCGGCGATCGTCACGAATCGCGGCGGCCGGACCTGCCACGCGGCGATCATCGCGCGCGAGCTGGGCGTGCCGGCCGTGGTTGGCTGCGGCGACGCCACCGAGATCCTCAAGGACGGCGCGCTGGTCACGGTGTCCTGCGCCGAGGGCGACGAGGGCAAGATCTACGACGGCCTGCTCGAAACCGAGGTGACCGAGGTCCAGCGCGGCGAACTGCCGTCGATCCCGGTCAAGATCATGATGAACGTGGGCAACCCGCAGCTCGCCTTCGACTTCTCGCAGTTGCCGAACGCCGGTGTCGGCCTGGCGCGCCTGGAGTTCATCATCAACAACAACATCGGCGTGCACCCGAAGGCGATCCTCGAGTACCCGAACATCGATTCGGACCTCAAGAAGGCGGTCGAGAGCGTCGCGCGCGGCCATGCCTCGCCGCGTGCGTTCTACGTCGACAAGCTGACCGAGGGCATCGCCACGATCGGCGCGGCCTTCTATCCGAAGCCCGTGATCGTGCGCCTGTCCGACTTCAAGTCGAACGAGTACAAGAAGCTGATCGGCGGTTCGCGCTACGAGCCGGACGAGGAAAACCCGATGCTGGGCTTCCGCGGCGCCTCGCGCTACATCGCCGACGACTTCGCCCAGGCCTTCGAGATGGAATGCCTCGCGCTCAAGCGCGTGCGCGACGAGATGGGCCTGAGCAACGTCGAGATCATGGTGCCCTTCGTGCGTACCGTGAAGCAGGCGGAGCGCGTGGTCGGCCTGCTGGCCAAGTACGGCCTGAAGCGCGGCGAGAACGGCCTGCGCCTGATCATGATGTGCGAGGTGCCCTCGAACGCGATCCTGGCCGAGCAGTTCCTGGAGCACTTCGACGGCTTCTCGATCGGCTCGAACGACCTGACCCAGCTCACGCTGGGCCTGGACCGCGACTCGGGCATGGAGCTGCTGGCGGTGGACTTCGACGAGCGCGACCCGGCCGTCAAGTTCATGCTCAAGCGCGCGATCGACACCTGCCGCAAGCTCGACAAGTACGTCGGCATCTGCGGCCAGGGCCCGTCCGATCACCCGGACTTCGCGCAATGGCTGACCGAGGAAGGCATCCTGTCGATCTCGCTGAACCCCGACACGGTGATCGACACCTGGCAGGCGCTGGCCAAGACGCAGAAGTAAGCCGTCGTTGAGATCGGTGGCGCGACATCGTCGCCGCTCACCGATTCGGGCACGTCTCTGTGCTATAAACACCCCGGTAGCTACCGGGGTGTTTTCGTTTGGGAGATCGCGATGCTGTCAGGCCAACTGATCTGGTGGATCGGCGTGGGAGTGCTGGTGGTCGCCGAGCTGATGACGGGCACGTTCTACCTGCTGATGGTGGCGATCGGTTTCGTCGCCGGCGGCCTGGTGCATCTGGCGGGCGGCGCGCCGCATCTGCAACTGGCAGCGGCGGCCGTGGTCGCGCTGGTGCTGCTGGTGGTCCTGCGCCGCTCGCGCTTCGGCAGCCGGCAGAAGCGCGACGCCTCGGCCAATCCCGACATCAATCTCGACATCGGCGCGACGCTGACGGTCGAGCATTGGCAGGACGGCCGGGCCCGCGTGCCGTATCGCGGGGCCGACTGGGACGTCGAACTCGCCGCAGGCGAGCGCGACGATGCGCAGCTCTACGAGGTGCGCGCGTTACGGGGAAATTGTCTGGTCGTGGTCGCGAAGTCCCGGGGCTGAGAGCCCGTCGCGATACTTCGATCTGCCAACAAAACAAGGAGGCTGGTTCATGGATGCGCTGATTTTCTGGGCGGTATTGCTTGTCATCGTGTTCGTCGTGCTGTCGAGGACGGTCAAGATCGTGCCGCAACAACATGCCTGGGTGCTGGAGCGCTTCGGCCGCTACCACGCCACGCTGTCGCCGGGCCTCAATATCGTGCTGCCCTTCGTCGATCGCATCGCCTACCGGCATCTGCTGAAGGAAATCCCGCTCGACGTGCCGAGCCAGATCTGCATCACGCGGGACAACACGCAGCTGCAGGTGGACGGCGTGCTGTACTTCCAGGTGACCGATCCGATGAAGGCGTCCTACGGGTCCAGCAACTTCATCCTGGCGATCACGCAGCTCTCGCAGACCATGCTGCGTTCGGTGATCGGCAAGCTCGAGCTCGACAAGACCTTCGAGGAGCGCGACTTCATCAACCACAGCATCGTCTCGGCGCTCGACGAGGCGGCCTCGAACTGGGGCGTGAAGGTGCTGCGCTACGAAATCAAGGATCTCACGCCGCCCAAGGAAATCCTCCACGCGATGCAGGCGCAGATCACGGCCGAGCGCGAGAAGCGGGCCCTGATCGCCGCCTCGGAAGGGCGCAAGCAGGAGCAGATCAATATCGCGGCCGGTGCGCGCGAATCGGCGATCCAGAAATCGGAAGGTGAGCGCCAGGCCGCCATCAACCAGGCGCAGGGCGAGGCCGCCGCGATCCTGGCGGTGGCCGAGGCCAATGCGCAGGCGATCCAGAAGATCGCGCAGGCGATCCAGTCGCAGGGCGGCATGGATGCCGTGAACCTGAAGGTGGCCGAGCAATACGTGAGCGCCTTCGGCAATCTCGCCAAGCAGGGCAATACGCTGATCGTGCCGTCGAACCTGTCGGACCTGAGCACGGCGATTGCTTCGGCGCTGAGCATCGTCAAGCGCGGCGGCGCGACGCCGGCTCCCAAGGTTTGAGCCGCGGCGCCTGCCGGCGGCAATTCGGGCGGCCTCGGCCGCCCGATTCGTCTGATCCAAGAAAATGGCCCGCATGCGCGGGCCATTTGTCGTTGCGGTGCTGATGGAGCGGGTGGCGCGGGCGTTCAGCTGCGCGCGCCGTCGCGCATGATGCGCGCCTTCTCGCGTTCCCAGTCGCGCTTTTTCTCGGTTTCGCGCTTGTCGTGCAGCTTCTTGCCCTTGGCCAGGCCGATCTCGCATTTGACGCGGCCGCCCTTGTAGTGGAAGTTCAGCGGCACCAGCGTGTAGCCGCGCTGCTCGACCTTGCCGATCAGCTTCTTGATCTCCTCACGGTGCAGCAGTAGCTTGCGCGTGCGTACCGGATCGGGCTTGATGTGGGTCGAAGCCTCGGGCAGCGGGCTGATGTGGGTGCCGATCAGGAAGATCTCGGCGTTCTTGACGATCACATAGCCTTCCTTGATCTGGCCGCGGCCGGCGCGCAGGGCCTTGACCTCCCATCCCTCCAGCACGAGCCCTGCTTCGTAGCGTTCTTCGATGTGGTAGTCGAAGAATGCCTTTCTGTTGTCTATGATGCTCATGAAAGGAATTGGCCAACTCGTTTAAAATCGCGATTTTAGCAAAGCGGGGCGCAGTTGGCCCGGCTCGGCCCCCACTCTTGATGCCGCGAGATTTATGGCAGATGTCCACAAAACCGTATTGATCCGCCATTCGGCGGAACAGATGTTCGACCTCGTGACCGACGTGGCCGACTACCCGAACTTCCTGCCCTGGTGCGGCGGCATCGAGATCCGGCGCCAGGACGAGACCGGCATGGAGGCGCGGATCGACATCAACTTCAAGGGCATTCGGCAGCACTTCGCGACCCGCAACACCCAGGAGCGGCCGCACCGGATCGACATGGAGTTCGCCGACGGCCCGTTCAAGAAGTTCACGGGCTACTGGCGCTTCACGCCGCTGCGCGCCGATGCCTGCAAGATCGAGTTCGCGCTGCACTACGAATTCACCAGCGTGATCCTCGAAAAGATCATCGGCCCGGTGTTCAGCCATATCGCCAACACCTTCGTCGATTCGTTCGTGAAGCGCGCGGACCAGCGCTACGGCAAGGGCTGACCATGCTGCGTGTCCAGGTGTGTTACGCGCTTTCGTCCTGCCAGACGCTGCTCGACGTGGAATTGCCGGACAGCGCCACGGTGCGCGACGCGATCGAGGCGAGCGGGATCGTCGGGCTGCATCCCGACATCGACATCTCGGTGGCCAAGACGGGTGTGTTCGGCAAGCTCGCGCCGCTCGACGCGCCGCTGCACGAGGGCGATCGCGTCGAGATCTACCGGCCGCTGATCGTCGACCCGAAGGCGGCGCGCCAGCGCCGCGTCGACAAGACCCGCCGCGAAGGCTCGGTCGAGGGCCGCAAGTGGCTGCCCAAGGATTCGCGCTGAGCTGAGCGCCGCACGACGGCCGCGCGCTTGGCGACTGCGCGGCGCGATTCCGTCCGACGAGAGCCGGCTCGCACATGGGCGCGGCAACCTCCTCTCGTCACCGTCATCCTGTCCCGATTTTTCGACCTGGCTGCCGCCGGCGTTTTAATGCGCCGGCCGGCGGGCTTCGCCCGGCTGTTGCTCCAGATCCGGGCTGCCCGGGCCGGCCGGCGGCGCGGTATCGCCATGCTGGCGCACCGCGCCATAAACGCCGGCCAGCAGCAGCGCCAGCGCGGCGATTTCCAGCCCGCGCGGCAGGCGCGCCTCGAACACGAAGCCATACAGCATCGCGAAGACCGTCTCGAACACGATCAACTGGCCCGTCAGCGTGAGCGGCAAGCGCTTGGAGGCCGCATTCCACAGACCATTGCCGAGCCAGGACGCGCCGATCGCCAGGCCGAGATTGAGCAGCCAGAACAGCGGCCAGCCGCCCGCGGCCGGCATCGAGACGCTGCCGACCGGCAGCACGGCCAGCACCAGCCAGGCCAGCGCGCCGACCAGCCCGGTCACGATCCCCCACAGCGCCGACCATTCGTTGCCGTCGAAATGATGATGGCGCCGCAGGTAGCGCGCGTTGGCCACCGCGTACCAGGTCCAGCTCGCCAGCGCGCCGGTGGCGCAGGCGATGCCGGCCAGCTTGTCGGCGGTGGAGGTGGCCTGGGCCGCGCTCGAGGTGAACAGGTCGATATTGATCGCGGCGATGCCGGCGGCGACCAGGGCGAGCGGCAGCGCGAGCCGGCGCAGCGGCACCGCGTCGGCGTCGCGCAGGCCGGCGAAGGTGACCGTGACGGGCAGCACGCCGACGATCAGCGAGGTGGGGGCGATGCCGATCAGGTGCACCGCGCTGGACAGCAGCATGTAGTAGCCGAGGTTGCCGACGATCGCGAGCTGCACCAGGGCGACCAGATCGGCGCGCGTGAGCCGGGCCAGCAGCGAGCGCGCCGTCGGCAGCGCCACCAGCGCCGAAACCAGCCCGTACATGGTGTAGCGCCCGGCGCTGAGCACCAGCGGCGAGATATCGGCCAGCAGCCTGGGCACCAGGAACACCATGCCCCACAGGGCGCCGGCCAGAACGCCGTACAGGACTCCGCGCTGCATCATCACTTCCTTCCTTGTCTTGCCGAACCGGCTGAAAAATCAGAACGAGGCGCATCGTAGCTGCCGGGCAGGGCCTCTGTCTTGTCGAATCCTGCATACCAGGGCGGGCCGGGCGGCCAAAATCGTATGCAGATACATCAATACCCTTAGGCGACGACGGGTTTTCCGGGCCTCGTTTCGGCCCTTTGCGGCCGACTGTTTCGGTGCCGAACCTGCGAAATGTCCTGGATTTTCGTATCCGAACATCGTGGCCTGGCGGCGAAATCCGGACGAACGCGCGGCGAAGCCGAAAGCGAACGCCCGGCCGGAAAGGCGCTAAGCCGTTGTTCGTGTTGTGAAAATTCGCCGCGTATCGCGTATAATTCGGCTTTGCGCCCATAGGATCTGCCATGCGTCTTATCCAAAAAGCACTCACGTTCGATGACGTGCTCCTCGTCCCGGCGTTCTCCGACGTCCTGCCGCGCGACACCAGCCTCAAGACCCAACTCACCCGCAACATCGCCCTGAACATGCCGCTCGTGTCCGCCGCCATGGACACGGTGACGGAAGGCCGTCTCGCCATCGCGATGGCGCAGCAGGGCGGCGTGGGCATCGTCCACAAGAACCTCACGCCCGCCGAACAGGCGCGCGAAGTCGCCAAGGTCAAGCGTTTCGAGTCCGGCGTGGTACGCGACCCGATCACCGTGCCGCCGTCGATGAAGGTTCGCGACGTGATCGCGCTGTCGCGCCAGCATGGCATTTCCGGTTTCCCGGTGGTGGAAGGCGCGCAGCTGGTGGGCATCGTCACCAACCGCGACCTGCGTTTCGAAAGCCGTCTCGACGAGCCGGTCAAGTCGATCATGACGCCGCGCGAGCGCCTGGTCACCGTCAAGGAAGGCACGCCGCTGGCCGAGGCCAAGGCGCTGATGCACAGCCACCGCCTGGAGCGCGTGCTGGTCGTCAACGATACCTTCGAGCTGCGCGGCCTGATGACGGTGAAGGACATCACCAAGCAGACCGAGCACCCGGATGCCTGCAAGGACGAGCACGGCAAGCTGCGCGTGGGCGCGGCCGTCGGCGTCGGCGCCGACAACGAAGAGCGCGTCGAGCTGCTGGTGCAGGCCGGCGTCGACGTGATCGTGGTCGACACGGCGCACGGCCACAGCAAGGGCGTGCTCGAGCGCGTGCGCTGGGTCAAGCAGAACTTCCCGCAGGTCGAGGTGATCGGCGGCAACATCGCTACCGCCGCCGCCGCCAAGGCGCTGGTCGAGTACGGCGCGGACGCGGTCAAGGTCGGCATCGGCCCGGGTTCGATCTGCACCACGCGGATCGTGGCCGGCGTGGGCGTGCCGCAGATCAGCGCGATCGCCAATGTCTCGGAAGCGCTGCGCGGCTCGGGCGTGCCCTGCATCGCCGACGGCGGCGTGCGCTTCTCGGGCGACGTGTCGAAGGCCCTGGCCGCCGGCGCGAATGCCGTGATGATGGGCAGCATGCTGGCCGGCACCGAGGAAGCGCCGGGCGACGTGTTCCTGTACCAGGGCCGCCAGTACAAGTCGTATCGCGGCATGGGCTCGGTCGGCGCGATGAAGGACGGCGCCGCCGATCGCTACTTCCAGGACAACTCCGCGAACATCGACAAGCTGGTGCCGGAAGGCATCGAAGGCCGTGTCGCCTACAAGGGTTCGGTCAACGCGATCTTGTTCCAGCTGGTGGGCGGCGTGCGCGCCAGCATGGGCTATTGCGGTTGCCGCACCATCGCCGAGCTGCACGACAAGGCCGAGTTCGTCCAGATCACGGCGGCCGGCATGCGCGAATCGCACGTCCATGACGTGCAGATCACCAAGGAAGCCCCCAACTACCACGTGGACTGATCGCCGATGAAGCCATTGCTGCGCGTCGTACTCGTCATCGATGCCCTGCTGCTGCTCGCAGGTGGCCTGCTGTTCGTGCTGACGCCCTGGAAGGGGCTGTACGACGCGCTGCAACTGGTGCCGGTCGATCCGGCGATGGTCGGCCAGGCCTTCGGCATCGCGCTGCTCGGGCTGGCCTGGCTGTCCTTCCACGCGTCCGTCAACGGCGGCATGACCTCCGGCGTCGCGCGCGCCGTCGGCCATGTGAACTGGCTGATCGGCGTGCTGATGGTGGTCTGGCTGATCGGCCTGCACCGGCCCGAGCTGACCGCCTTCGGGCAGCTCGTGGCGGTGGTCACCGCGGTGGTGCTGTTCGTGATCGGGCTGGGCGGCGTGAGGCTGTCCTCGGCGGTGCGTCGGCGCGAGCGGGTGCAAGTGGTCGAAGCCAAGGCTTCGGCGGCGCAGCCCGCGCCGGTGGTGGTGCCGCCGCAGCCGCATCCGGCGCCGCTCGAACCCGCCGCCACGCGCGTGGAGCCGGGCATCGGCGCCAAGCCGGTGGTCCAGTCCGGCAGCATCGACGCGGCGCCTTCGTATGCGCCGCCGGCCGCGCCTGGCGCCGCCACGGATTCACGCCTGCAAGGCTCGTCCGGCAGCTCGACGAGCCGCGGCGATCCGCCGGTTCACGGTTGATCTCGCGGCGCGGCGGCGTTCGCCGGGCCATTCGGGCCATCCGGGCACATTGCCCGGCCCGTCCCTGATTCAGATGCAGCGCCTCGCGCGCTGTTTTTCTTACCTGTTTGTTTTTCATCCCGTCCGCAGCCATGCACGACAAAATCCTGATTCTCGACTTCGGTTCGCAAGTCACCCAACTGATCGCGCGGCGCGTTCGCGAAGCCCACGTCTACTGCGAAATCCATCCGAACGACGTCACTGACGAATTCGTACGCTCGTTCGCGCCGAAGGCCGTGATCCTGTCCGGCAGCCATGCCAGTACCTACGAGGATCAGCAACTGCGCGCGCCGCAGGCGGTCTGGGATCTCGGCGTGCCGGTGCTCGGCATCTGCTACGGGATGCAGACCATGGCGGTCCAGCTCGGCGGCAAGGTCGAGTGGAGCGACCACCGCGAATTCGGTTACGCGGAAGTGCGCGCGCACGGCCATACGCGCCTGCTGAACGGCATCGAGGACTTCGCCACGGCCGAAGGCCACGGCATGCTGAAGGTCTGGATGAGCCATGGCGACAAGGTCGGCGAACTGCCGCCGGGCTTCAAGCTGATGGCCTCGACGCCGAGCTGCCCGATCGCGGCGATGGCCGACGAGGAGCGCGGTTATTACGCCGTGCAGTTCCACCCGGAAGTCACGCATACCGTGAAGGGCCGCCAGATCCTCGAACGCTTCGTGCTCGAGATCGCCGGCGCGCAGCCTGACTGGGTGATGCGCGATCACATCGAGGAAGCCGTCGCGCTGATCCGCGAGCAGGTGGGCGACGAGGAAGTGATCCTCGGCCTGTCGGGCGGCGTCGATTCGAGCGTGGCCGCGGCGCTGATCCATCGCGCGATCGGCGACCAGCTGACCTGCGTGTTCGTCGACCATGGCCTGCTGCGCCTGAACGAAGGGCAGATGGTGCTCGACATGTTCCAGGGGCGCCTGCATGCGAAGGTGGTGCACGTCGATGCCTCGGAGCAGTTCCTTGGCCACCTGGCCGGCGTGACCGATCCGGAAGCGAAGCGCAAGATCATCGGCCGCGAGTTCGTCGAGGTGTTCCAGGCCGAGGCGAAGAAGCTGTCGAACGCGAAGTGGCTGGCGCAGGGCACGATCTACCCGGACGTGATCGAATCGGGCGGCGCGAAGACCAAGAAGGCGACCACCATCAAGAGCCACCACAACGTGGGCGGCCTGCCGGAGACGCTGGGGCTGAAGCTGCTGGAGCCGCTGCGCGACCTGTTCAAGGACGAGGTGCGAGAGCTGGGCGTGGCGCTGGGGCTGCCGCCGGAGATGGTCTATCGCCATCCGTTCCCGGGCCCGGGCCTGGGCGTGCGGATCCTGGGCGAGGTGAAGCGCGAGTACGCGGAGCTGCTGCGTCGCGCCGATGCGATCTTCATCGAGGAACTGCGTTCGACGATCGCCAACGAGCAGGACGTGGCGGCGGGGATCTGCGAGGCTTCGCAGGTGGGCAAGTCCTGGTATGACCTCACGAGCCAGGCGTTCGCGGTGTTCCTGCCGGTGAAGTCGGTGGGGGTGATGGGTGATGGGCGTACCTACGATTACGTTGCCGCGCTGCGCGCGGTGCAGACCACCGACTTCATGACGGCGCATTGGGCGCATCTGCCTTATGCGCTGCTGGGGCGGGCTTCGAATCGCATCATCAATGAAGTGCGTGGGATCAATCGCGTGGTGTATGACGTGTCGGGGAAGCCGCCGGCGACGATTGAGTGGGAGTGAGCCGTGAGTTGAGACGTTAATCGTCTCATGCCTAAAAAGCAGCAGAAGGTATATAAGCCCGCGTAAATGCGGGCTTTTTCTTTTTTATATGGCGAGTCGGAGCATCTGTTGCCACTGCAAATTTGGACGATGCAAGGATTTCGAATCCTGAATGTATAAAATGATGGCAAGATAACTCCCCATTGGAAAATAGCGGCATTTGATAGTCGTCGAGAGAACGAATTCGGATGTTGTTGGCAAACGAATAAGGGGCGTATGGTTTCTATCCATGTGGGCGGCGAGGACAAGACCGCGGAGATCAAAAGTTGGTCGATCCGGAATGATAAGAAAGACGGCTTGCAACTGAGGTGTCTCTACTTGAACAAGAGGCAGGAAACATATTCATTCAGTGACTGCCACATCTCCCCTGTTCGTGAGTTGGGAGAGACGTTGTTGATCAAGCCCGGTAGTGCGATCGTCACGCATGTTGTCAAGGCAACAATTTATGGCGAGCGGTATGCAGTCGTGCTCTATCCAGGTTCCGATCGGCCCTATCTCCATAAGATGGAGAGCATCAGCTTCATCGCGCCGACGGCGATGAAGGACGGGCCGATTTTTCATTATTTTATAGACGTAGCGAATGCCCGAGTGGATCGTGCGAATTCGGATAGTGATCGTAAAATCGCCGCTAACGTGGTCCGCCAATTAAAAAAACTGCCCGCCAGTGCGGATGCCGCCTTACATGCATATTGCACGGGACAGAACGGAGCGCTGGCAGCGGGCAAAGGCCTGATTTATCCATTCGGAGTGAACGAGAGCCAACTCGCGGCGGTCGAGCGGGCCTTCAACGCTCAGGTGAGCGTGATCGAAGGTCCGCCTGGAACCGGCAAGACCCAAACCATTCTCAACATCATCGCTAATGTTCTGCTGCGTGGGCAGACTGTGGCTGTGCTGTCCAACAACAATGCGGCCGTCGAAAATGTCTACGAGAAGCTGGAGAAGTGCAGCCTCGTCCATCTGGTCGCCAAACTAGGCAACCAGAATAACCGCGACGAGTTTTTCGCCAACCTGCCGCCTTGGCCATCGGGCGAGCCTGAGCCCGCGCCGACGCTGGACGAAATTCAAACCCTTCTGGCTGGTCTGAAGCAACATTTGCGCGATCACAATCGGGCGGCGCAACTGCAGGTCGAACTTGATGAACTGCAGGTCGAACGGCGTTACTTGCAGCAGTGGCAGGCAGACAGCGGGGTGCAGACTGCCACTGCTGCCTCGCTTGAAAAGTACGGACTATCGACGAGCAAGGGGGTGGACCTGATGGCCTACCTCGCTCATCTCGGCGAGCAGCGCATCCGCCTCAAGGACCGCATCGAGCTGTTGTTGAACTTCAGGATTTTTCGCGCCAAGCCTCTCATCCAGGGGGACGCGCGTTTATCTGTTTTCCATGCCTTGCAAATGCGCTACTACGACAAGGCGCTGCATGACAAGGAAGCGGAGCTGCAGGCGTGTCGGGCATCGCTGGCACGCGGGAATTTCACAGTCTTGTTGGAGGAGTTGAAGACGGCGTCGATGCGTTATCTGAAGCAGCATCTGCATGGTTTGCCGCGGATTTCAGACGACTTCAGTACCTCGACCTATCGCAATCAGTTCGATGCTTTCTTGAAGCGTTTCCCGATCCTGGGCAGTGGCACACACTCCATAGTCAATTCGATCCCGCCAGGAACGATCCTCGATTACGTGATCATTGACGAAGCTTCGTTACAGGACATAGTTCCGGGCATTCTGGCGCTGGGCTGTGCGAAGAACCTCATCGTGGTTGGCGACAACCGCCAGTTGGCGCATATACCCGTGAAGCTGGGTTTGCCGGCACCCGCCGACGCTTACGATTGCGAGCGCTACAGCCTGCTCGATTCGTGCATCGGCGTGTTCAAGGAAGCATTGCCCAGAACCCTTTTGAAGGAGCATTACCGCTGCCATCCCAGGATCATCCAATTCTGCAATCAGCAGTTTTACGACAACTTGCTGGTGCCCATGACCGAGGACAAGGGCGAAGCGCCGCTGCGTCTGGTGGTGACCGGCAAGGGCAACCACACTCGTCAGAACACCAACCTGCGGGAACTGGACTCCCTGCTCAAGCTGCTTGCTGAAGAGGGTGAGTCGGTCGGGCTGGACGACGACGGCCGCGGTTTCATCGCGCCGTTTCGCGCACAGGTCAACCTATCGGGCAAGCACTTGCCGGCAGATTTCGTCAAGGACACGGTGCACAAGTTCCAGGGGCGGGAGTGCGACGAGATCGTCTTTTCCACGGTGTTGGACAAGAAACGCTATAACCAGATGCGCGAGCGCCTGGATTTCGTCGATAACCCGAACATGATCAACGTGGCGGTGTCGCGGGCCAAGCACCGTTTCACCCTGGTGACGGGCGATGACGTGTTCAATGGCAACAACGGCCACGTTGCAGCGCTGATGCGCTATATGACGTATTACGCGCAAGACGAGCACATCGTACGTGCGCCCGTGGTATCTGCCTTCGATCTACTGTACCGCGAGTATGACCAATCCCTGGCGCGCTTGAACGCCCGCCTGCGGTCCGACGATTCACGCTACAAATCCGAGCAGATCGCGGCTCAACTGCTGCGCGAGGTGCTGTCGGATCCGTCGTGCCGAGCGTTGATGTACCACGGCCAGGTCAAACTGGATCAAGTCGCATCGTCGAGCAATCCGGATTTGACGCAACGCGAGCGGGTTTTCATGGCGCGTGCCAGTTGCGATTTCGTAATTTATTTCAGGGTGGGCAAGACCCCACTGGGGGTGATCGAAGTCGATGGTGGCTCCCATGATCGACCCGATCAGGTGGCGCGGGACGAGTTGAAGAACAGCATCCTGGCGAAAAGCGGCATTCCCATCCTGCGTCTGCGCACCGTCGAGAGTCGCATCGAAGAGAGAATCACCGAGTTTATTGCCCAGTGGGCGACTCCCTCGCATGCTAGTCTGACCACCTCACGCGTCAATCCAGCCGATGCGCTCCCAACCCCATGACCTCCAGCCCGCGCTCCGCGACTCATTCGAACGCATATCCGATCCATATCGGATGTGCCGGATGGGCGCTGTCATCGCGGCTAGCCGAGCTATTTCCCACGCAAGGCAGCCATCTGGAGCGTTACGCCCGAGTCTTCTCCTCGGTGGAGATCAACTCCTCGTTCTATCGTCCTCATCAGCCGAAGACCTATGCGCGGTGGGCCGCGAGCGTACCCGACGAATTCCGGTTTTCGGTCAAGCTGCCGCGCAGCATCTCGCACGAACTGAGATTGCGCGACACCGACGCCGCCGTGCGCGAATTCCTGGCTCAGGTCGAGCCCCTGAAGGAAAAATTGGGCTGCCTGTTGCTCCAACTGCCGCCCAGTCTGGCCTTGGACGAGGCTGCGGCCCAAGGCTTTTTCTCGCTGCTGCGAAGCCGCACGGCAACCCCCATCGTTTGCGAACCACGCCATGCGAGCTGGTTTAGCGAGGCGGGCGCGGCGATCATGAAACGTGCCGGGATCGGCTGCGTGCGGGCGGACCCACCGCCCGTCGCCGATATCGAGCCAAGGGGCGATTCACGCACCCTGTACATCCGTTTGCACGGTTCGCCGGAAATTTATTATTCGGCATACGACGAGCCCTTCCTCGACGCGGTGGCGGCTCGGGCGGTCGAGGCCAGCCGCTCCGGCTCCGAGGTCTGGTGCATTTTCGACAATACCGCGCGCGGCGAGGCCATTCCCAATGCGTTGACGCTGACGGAGAAATTAGCGAAGGCAAACCGCTAAGCGGAATCGTTCCGGGCGCGACCATGGAGCGGCGCATCGGCATCCGCCATTTCGCGCGCAAGAACGAGTGCCCGGGTCATGTCGTCGAGCACCTTGTCGCGCGAGTTGTCATCCTGCTGGCGTAATGCGAACGACGGGTGATAGGTGGCGATGGCCCATCCACCATCGATCTCGAAAGGCGCATTCACGTAATCGCGAAGCTTGGTTTTCCTGCGCAACAGCGCGGTGAGCGCCGTGGCACCGAGCGCCACGATCACGGCAGGTCGAACCGTGTCCAGTTCATGCTCGAGCCAGTGATGGCAGGCTTCGATTTCACGTTGCATCGGCGTTTTGTGCAAACGGCGCTTGCCGCGCGGCTCCCACTTGAAATGCTTCACTGCATTGGTCAGATAAACCTGATCACGCAACAGGCCCGCGCGCTCGATGGCAAGGTCGAGCAGTTGCCCCGCCGGCCCGACGAACGGTTGTCCGCTCAGGTCTTCCTGATCTCCCGGTTGCTCGCCGATCAACATGATTCGAGCGCTGCTCGGCCCCGCGCTGCCTACCGCCTGCGTGGCGTTACGCCACAAGTCGCAACGTCGGCAAGCATCCAGCGAAGAGGCTTGCTCTCGAACCGGTTGCGCCACCTCGGCTTCGACAGCAATCGCCTTGCCGTTCAGCGTGCCGATACCGCTGGCTTGAGCGAGCCGCCGCGCGCCGCTCCTGGCCTCGCTGATCATGCCGGGAATCAAACGGGCCTCGGGTAAGCCCTTCCAGAAACGTACCGGCATATGCTGCTCCAGCGCGTTTTCGTTCAGTCGCGCCGGGTTGAACGTGCTCCGGTAATACGCGATCCACAATGCCTCGGCTTCATCCTCGGTGTCATGACGATGATCGCCCGGCAACGCGCGACGCGCGTCCAGATGCAACTGGCTGCCGTCCCAGAAGGCCGCGCCGCGAGGGGTGGTGATGAGCCATGAGGATCGGCCCATGCGCTGCGCGAAATGTTCCGCCGCCCACTCGAGCACGTCGTGCTCGGGTTCGTACCATGCGAGGTATTCGGGAACGGCCTGGGCATCCGGCTGCTTGCGAAATCGCACATAGGCGATCATGTCGTGCTGCGCGCGGCGCACGCTCTTGGCCATGCGGTAAAGCCGTGAGCCGTCGGTATCGGCGGGCGATGCCGCCGAGCGATCGCCGTGATACCAGCGCCACAGCACCTTGTACAAGAACGCCCAGCGCTGGGGATCGCGAAACGATGCGGCGTCTCTCAGCAGCGCCGCGAACGCCTTCGACACCTGAACCTCGGCCAGGCGGGGCGAAGCCGCGGCCGTGCCTGGCGATGCCGGCGCGTAGTCGATCGAGGCTTGCTGCTGCGGCATCTCGATAGCCTCCGCGAGACGCCAGTGGATCGACGCCGGCGGAAGGTCTTCCGCGAGCGCCGCGAGCGAGGCCGCGCGCCACGCGGCAAAGCGATCCTCGATCACGATGGTGCGCATCGGCCGTCCTCACAACAGCGCGAGTTGCACCGGCGGTGGCGCGAGTACGCGGCGCAGCGCCTCGGACGACGCATCATGCAGGGCGGCGCGATAGTCCTGCGTCACCACGAACGGCCGGATCTTCTCCATCGGACAGCGCAGCCGCACCAGATCCTCGTAACGGACGCGACGCGTGCGCCGCAGCTCGACGATGCGTTTTGCGTTACGCATGCCGATGCCGGGCACGCGCGCGATCGCGCGAAGCGGCGCGCGGTTGAGGTCGACAGGAAAATGTTCGCGATGAGCGAGCGCCCAGGCGAGCTTCGGATCGATGTCAAGCGCCAGGTCCGCGCTGCTCCCGAACAGCTCGTCCGCATGGAAGCCGTAGCCGCGCAGCAGAAAGTCGGCTTGATAAAGCCGATGTTCGCGCAGCAGAGGCGGCGCCTGCGCGGGCAAGGCGGACGGGCTGTCTGGAATGGGACTGAAGGCCGAGTAGTAAACGCGCTTGAGCTTGAACGAGCCGTAGAGCGATTCGGCCGTCTGCAGGATGGTGCGATCGTTCGTCTGGTCGGCCCCGACGATCATTTGCGTGCTTTGCCCGGCCGGCGTGAACGGCGGAGCTTTGGTCTCGGCCTGCGCCTCTTCCTGCGCAAGCCGGATCGATCCCATCGCCAGCTTGATGGTTCGCACGTTCTTTTCCGGCGCGAGGCGCGCGAGACTGCCGTCCGTCGGCAATTCGATATTCACGCTCAGACGATCGGCATAGCGACCGGCTTTCGCGATGAGTTCCGGGTCCGCGTCGGGAATGGTCTTGAGATGCAGATAACCGCGGAACTGGTGGTCCTCCCGCAGCGACTGCGCCACGCGCACCAATTGTTCCATCGTGTAGTTGGACGAGCGGATGATGCCCGAACTCAGGAACAGGCCGTCGATATAGTTGCGCCGGTAAAAATCGAGCGTGAGATCGACGACTTCCTCGGGCGTGAAGCGCGCGCGCGGCACGTTGCTGGAGCGGCGGTTCACACAGTACTGGCAGTCGTACAGGCAAAAGTTGGTGAGCAGGATCTTGAGAAGCGACACACAGCGCCCGTCCGGCGTGAAGCTGTGACAGATGCCCGCGCCGGTGCTGGCACCGAGCCCGGAAATACCGCGCGAGCCGCGCTTGGGCGCGCCGCTGCTGGCGCAGGAGGCGTCGTACTTCGCCGCGTCGGCCAACACCTCGAGCTTCTTTTGCAGTTCCACGTCGCCACCAATACTGTATATGCGTACAGTATTCTACGTGGGTGGATGATGAGCGCAAGCGGAAAATGAAAGAGCTTTTGGGGCGGAACCATTGCCGTCGCGCAGCGCAAACAGGACGGGGAAATGTGGCTGCATGACCGCAAACCTCGTATGACTTTCCGGCCTGTACAGCCGGAAAACGCGCCCTCTTGATTTCACGATTCCCCACACGATGCGTCCCTGCGACGGTCCCGCCGATTCCCGGCGCGGCCCTCGCACGTCCATTTCCGGGAGAACACCATGCGACACCTACTGCAGCAAGCCGACCAGGACACGCCAGCCCAGCAAACGCACATCGGGGAGGTCTGACCCATGAGCACCGAAGCCCTCGACCCCTTGCTGCGCCAGTTCGCGGAGAAGCGCCTGGGCCGCCCTCTCCAGCCGGGCGAAGAACACGCGCTGCTGGAGCTGCTGCCGAGCCGCCAGGGCAAGCCGGCAGCACCCGCGGCCACACCCGCCACACAAGCCCCCACCGCCCACCCCCCCTTGCAGCAACTGAAAACCCGCAAGGAAGCCCGCGAGCAGATCAAGCACTTCCTTCAACTGAACCAGCAGAAAGCCTACGAGAAGATGCAGGGCATCCTGCAGACGATCGACACGCAGAACGAGACGACGCTCGGCATGCTGGCCTCGGAGCAGCAAAAGGTCTCCGGCGTGCTCGACGAGCACGAGCCGCCGGGCGACGCCCAGGCATCCGCCACGGGCGAGATCCAGGACAGCACCCGCCAGGCACTGGCGATGATCGGCGAACAACTGACGGGCCTGAT
Source organism: Burkholderia sp. Cy-637 (assembly GCF_011753175.1). Lineage (NCBI taxonomy): Bacteria > Pseudomonadati > Pseudomonadota > Betaproteobacteria > Burkholderiales > Burkholderiaceae > Burkholderia > Burkholderia sp. Cy-637. Next base: position 76,180 of record NZ_VWWC01000001.1, read on the forward strand.
CCGCCAGGAAATCGAATCGTGCTTCCGGCAATACGTCGATCCGCTCGCCAGACGGCTCGACGCGATAGGCGAGTTGCTGCAGGACATCGCCGCCATCCCATCCGAACCCGCCACGCCGGCAGCCGCCGCAACCATTCCGATTCACGACACCCCCGGCCCGGCGTCCATGGAGTAGCACACGGGCCACGCGGCTGACCTCAACCGCTCCCGCGGTGCGATTCCTCAACTACGCGACTCAAGGAGCAAAAAATGGCTGATACGTGTCAAGTGTGCCAGGTCAATCCTGCGATCACCGATGCCGTCACGCAGGTCAACGTCAAGGTGGTCGGCGAAGCGCCGGCCATGGCGATGGGCTCGCTGTACCAGGCCCAGAGCCATTCGCTGAGCATCCTGTTCGAGAACGCGGTGCAGCAGCAATCGCAGGCCGCGATCCAGTCGCAAACCTCGACCAACGTGGGGACGATGCAGCTCTACACGATCGGGCCGGAAAGCGCGGGCGCGGCCGCCACGGAAATCGGCGCGAACGGGATCATCTCCGTGCTGGCCGACGTGATCGCGATCGGCAAGGCGGTGGGCGGCCCGTAAGGCGTCGTCGCGGGGCCGTGGCCGGGCGGCGGCGAAAGCGGCGCGAGCCGCCGCCGCTTCCGCCGCGCCGCGGATTGGCAGCATGGCCGCCGGCGCCTGAACGGCGGGGCCGCGCGGTGTTCCGGAGCAAGCGACAGGACGGGCAGGGCCGATTCGATGCGGCGCCTGTTCGCGAACCAGGAGAAATACGATGGCAGCAAACGATGCAGGGACGGGCACCAACGACCCGAAGGACGCATGCAACTGCAAGGCGTGCTCGGTCAATTCCGCGATCACCGACGCGGTCACGCAGACCAACGTCAAGGTGGTGGGCGAAGCGCCCGCGATGGCCACGGGCTCGCTGTACCAGGCCCAGAGCCATTCGCTCAGCGTGTTGTTCGAGAACGCCGTGCAGCAGCAGTCGCAATCCGCGGTGCAACTGCCGACCTCGACGAACGTGGGCATCATGCAGCTCTACACGCTGGGGCCGGCGAGCGCCGGCGCCGCGGCGACCGAAATCGGCTCGAACGGCGTGCTTTCCGTCCTGGCTGATGTGCTGGCGCTCGGCAAGGCGCTGGCCTGACGCGTGATGCGGCGTCGGCGCCGGGCGGCGGCTCGAGCTTCGCTGCTTGCCGCCCGGCGCGCGACGCCGCCTCGACGTCCACGCCGCATCGACGAGGCCGCGCACCGCGTGTCGTGGCCCGATCCACTCATGCCTTCGCCGTGACCGCGCCACCGCGGCGAGCAATCCAGGAGCAACACTATGACGGAGCAGGTTTCCCCCGCGATCACCGATGCAGTCACGCAAGCCAACGTCAAGGTAGTGGGCGAGGCGCCCGCCGTGGCCTTGGGCACGCTGATGCAGTCCAACAGCCATGCCTCGGCGATCCTGCTTCACAACGCGGTCCAGATGCAGGCCAACCAGGCTGCCTCCAACATGGCCGCCACGACGGTCGGCATCATGCAGCTGTACGCCAACTCCCCGGTCGCGGCGGCCAACGCGGCGCGCGCGGCCGACAACAATTTCGTCTCGCAACTGTCCGCGATCGCCCAGCTGATGAACGCCATCGGCCACTGGCGCGGCTGAGCCTCCTCACGCGTCGCGCCAGGCGGCGCGCGCCATCCTTGCCTGCCGCGGCACGGCACGCCCTGCGTGCTTGCCGAGGCCTCAATTGGCGTCGGCGATATTGCGCAGCCGTTCCGGCTTCTCGATCGTCACGCCGTGCTCGTGAAGCCGGATCAGGCCGTCGCGCTGCATCTTCTGCAGGCTGCTGTTCAGCCGCGGCCGGCTCACGTTGAGCATCGCGGCCAGGATGCTCTGGCTTTCCGGCAGCGCCACCTCGAGATCCTTTCCCTGCACGCGATTCAGCAGATGGCGCGCGAGCCTCGCCTCGAGCCGGTACAGGCACGCCGATTCGGTGAAATCGCTCAGTTGCTGGATGTGCCGGCACAGCTGCTCGTAGATGCGCTCCATGAAATCCGCGTTGGCGCGCAAGGGCGCGAAGTGCTGGCGATGCAGCAGCGAAATGCGGCAGTCGTGGCTCAGCTGGGCGGTGAAGCTGCGCCGATGGGCGCGCAGCAGCGTGCTCTCGCCGAGCAATTCGCCCGGCAGGGTGTGGCCGAGGATGACCTCGCGTCCGCCGGGTTCGTGCAAGGTCTTGTAGACGCGGCCGCGGTGCACGAAGGCAATGAAATTCTCCGGATCTCCCTTGAAGAACAACAGGCGATGGCCGCGCTCGGGCCAGGGCGCGAGATGCCGCTCGATATGCGCGAGCAGGCTTTCCGGGAGATCCGCGAGTATCGGAATATTACGCAGTATTTCAGCGTCGGCAAGGACAGGCATGTTTTCCGTGCGAGGTAGTTTGACGATGCGCCCACCTAGCGGAAAACGCTGCCTTTGGCATTGCGTGAATAACGAAATAATGAAAGGCGCGGAATGATCGGCAAGCAATCCGGATAGGGCGGCCTTCGGCGGCAAGGATGCTTGCTGGATCGACTCGGGAGCAGCGTGCCGGCGCACGAACAGATCGCGGCGGTAGTCGTTCTTGTTCATCGCAAATGCCGTTGTTCACGCCCGGCGGCGCGCATGAAACAAGGGTTCGGGCCATGCCGGGGAATTAGAAATTTGCGTTCATAATAATCAGGAAAATTTACTAAGCTGATTATCCAAATTCGGTGTTACGCAGGTAACAGCGCCATTCGCGGCATCGAATCGATTCTGTGTTTTCCATAAAAAAGGAACGCACGGGATGACACACTCAAATCAACACGCGGCCCCCACGCCAGCGTCACCGGCGCAACAACTCGATCAGACCTGGCGCGAAATGCAGGGGAAATTGCGGCGCCGCGCGCGAATGCTGTGCAAGGGCGATATTCATCGCGCCGACGAACTGCTGTCCGATACCGCGCTCAAGGTCCACATCTACCTGCAGCGCTCCCCCGATCGCGTCCGCAACCTGGCCGGCTTCCTGTTCCTGGCGATGAACCACGCCTTCCTCTCCGGCGCCCGTCATCGCCAGCGCGAAAACGGCCTGCTCGAATTCGACCCGGGCTGGGACGACGACCACATCGTCGAGCTGGCCGGCCACGCACCGTCGGTCGAGCAGCAGTTGTTGTTGCGGCAGCAACTGTCGCGCCTCGAACAGGTGCTGGCCGCGCTTCCCCGGCAACAGCAGGTGCTGTTCACACTGAAGTTCGAGGAGGAGCAGCCCTATCCGCACATCGCGGCGATGCTCGGGATCAACGAGCCGCTGGCCAGGAAACGCGTCGAGCTGCTGCGCAAGAAATTGCGCGCGGACCTCGCCTGAATGCGTTCACGAACGCGCTCACGCAGCGTTCCTAAGCGCATGCGCGGCGTCGATGGCCTGCCGGCCCGCCGTTCCTTCAATCGCATGCCGGAGCCGAGATCCGAGGAGGCCTCGTGGCAGACAAAGTCAATGAGCAGGTCACCGACGCGCTGACGCAGAACAATGTGAGCGTCGTGGCGGTTTCTCCAGCCCAGGCGCTGGGCACGCTTTACCAGATGTTCAGCCAGGCCGTCGGCATCTCGGCGCAGAACATGACGCAGCAGCAGGCGGCACTCAACCAGATCTCGAATGCCGTGGTGTCGAAGGCGGTGGCGATGATCCTGTCGGTCGAAGCCTCGCCGAAGGGCGGATCGGGCGGGCTGACGGGCGGCGCATCGAGTGGCGGGGCGGGCGGCGGATCGGCCGGCGCGTCCCATGTCACGACGAGCGGGCCGCAGATGGAGTCCACGCATTGAAACGTGCCGATTCTCGGGATACCTGAACCATGAACATGAAAGGCTTTTTGGGCGGACGCGGCGACGGCGCATTGCAGACGCCGCGCGATGTTGCGGATGCAGCGGCAGCGGGCGCAACGCCGCCGCCCGCCGCCGAGCCGCAGGTCGCGCCTTCGACGGGCGTCGCGCGTACCTGGCCGGTGAACCGGCTGCGCCGGCTCACCGATGCGCTGAAGGCACCGAACCGGATCGCGGATGCGCCCGGGGCGGGCGGCTCGGCGCTGCAGACCGTGCAGGCGATCAACGCGGAGGCGGCATCCTACGCGACCACGCAGATCGCCGTCGGCCCGAACATGATGATCACGCAGGCGGGCGGCATGGTCGCGCAGGCCGCGGCCAATTACTTCGAGGCATCGACCTCGCTGGCGATCGCGGGCAAGAGCGTGCTGATGAAGGATCTGGCGCAGAAGACCGTCGACGAGAACGTGCCCGGGATGGCGATGGATGCGATGGGCCTGCTGTTGACGGACCTGTTCGTCGCCACTGCGGCGCTCGTCGCGGGCGCCGCCGAGGCGATCGAAGGGGAGGCCGCCAGTATCGCGCTCGACAAGATCGACGAGAGCCTGCAGAAGTACCAGGCGCTGCTGGACAAGAAGGGCACGTAGGGCGCGCCGTCCTCGGCATCCTCGGTTCGCCGAATCCCGACCACGAAGCGGGAATGGCTTTTTTTGAGGGTTATAAGTCCTTTGAGCCATCTTCCTCGGATTCCATAATCTGCTCACGAAATCAGGCCGGAGCCGGCGCAACGATGCGCCGGACTTCAGCCCGATCCATGGCGAAGCAGATAGAGGAACACGAAGATGAGACTCAGCAACAAGACGGCGCTGATCACCGGCGGCACCAGCGGCATTGGCCTCGCGACGGCCAGGCTCTTCATTGCGCAAGGCGCGCGCGTGGCGGTCACGGGCCGCGACGAAGCCGCATTCGAGCGGGTGAGGGCCGAGCTCGGCGAACATGCACTGGTCCTGAAGGGCGACGTCCGCTCGATCGAGGACATGCGCGCGATCGCGGCCGAGGTGCAGGAGCGGTTCGGCGGCCTCGATATCGTGTTCGCCAACGCGGGCTGGGCCTTTCCCTCCGCGATCGGAGACATCGACGAAAGGCTCTATGACGAGATCATGGACATCAACGTCAAGGGCGTGGTGTTCACGCTGCAAGCCGTGCTGCCTTTATTGCGCGAAGGCTCGTCAGTCATCCTCAATACCTCCTTCGTCGCCCAGACCGGCAAGCACGGCATCTCGCTGACCGCTGCGGCGAAAGCCGCCGTGCGATCGCTGGCCCGCAGCTGGTCCTACGAGTTCCTCGATCGCAGGATCCGTTTCAACGCGATCGCGCCCGGCGCGATCGACACGCCGCTGATCGGCAGGTGGGGCAGGCCGCACGAGTGGGTTCGCGACCGCAAGGCCGAGTTGGCGCAAGCCATTCCGGTCGGCCACATGGGCCGGGCCGAGGACATCGCCCACGCGGCGCTCTACCTCGCCAGCGACGAATCCGCTTACGTCGTCGGCACCGAGCTGGTGGTCGACGGCGGCGCCTCGCAGCTTTGACTCCCGGCTGCGCGATTTCCCTCTTCATCAAACGCCCGCCCGGCTGTCCGCCGTGGCGGTGCTTCAATCCGGCCCGAGCCGGCTGCGCTCGCAAACGGGCCGCGGTACAAGGAGAAATGATCGTGACCGATCGCAACGACAAGCATATCGCCGACGAGACACTCGACCGGGCAGGCCATGCCCGGCGCGAGCTCCTCAGGTTCGGCGGCGCCGCCACGCTCGGCGCCGTCCTGGGTGGGGGCGTCCTGCTCGGCCACGCCAGCCCGGCGCTCGCCGAGGCAGCGAGCCAGGGCGAACTCGCGCCGAGCGAGCCGCTCGATATCCTGATCGTGAACTACGACGGCGGGACCCTGCTCGATTTCGCCGGCCCCAGCGAGATCTTCCACCGGCTGCCGAACACGAAGGTCCGTTATGCCAGCCTGAACGGGGGCAAGGTGACGCTCGAATTCGGCGTCGTGTATGGCAACACCGAGCGACTGGCCGATATCGAAAGCACGGACCTGATCCTGGTGCCCGGCGGATCGGATCTGTCGGTGCCGATGGGCCCGGAATATCAAGCCCAGATCCGTCGCCTGGCCGAGGGCGCCAAGTACGTGACCTCGGTCTGCAACGGATCGCTGGTGCTGGCCGCCACCGGCGTTCTCAAGGGCAAGCGCAGCGCCTGCCACTGGGCCTTCGTCAACAAGCTGGCCGAATACGGCGCGATCCCCGTTCCCGATCGCTTCGTCGAGGACGAGCATGGCCGCTTCATGAGCGGCGGCGGCGTGACCGCGGGCATCGATTTCGCGCTGCGCGTTGCCGAGAAGCTGCGTGGACGACAGGCCGCCGAATTCACGCAGCTCGTCATCGAATACGATCCCGCGCCGCCGTTCCATTCCGGCCATCCCAGGGACGCGCGGCCGGAAGTGGTCGCGATGGTCGACAAGCGGCTGCCCGGTGCCTCCAAGGGCCTCGCGCGCATCCCGGGCGTTCGCTGAGCTGCCGCCTGCGCGCCGTTCGGCGCGCCGTCTTTCCCGATCCACACCTTGTTCGGAAATCATTCGATGCAACCGATTCGTTTTTATGCCGCCGTCCTGGCGGCCTGTCTTCCCGTTCTCGCGTTTGCCTCGCCGGCAACCGACGGCAGCCCGCAACCCGAAATCCAGGCGGCCATCAAGGCCGAGAACGCTCGTTGGGCGCAAGCCTTCGCGCGGGGCGATTACGAGGCGATCGGCCGGCTCTACACGAGCGACGGCACGCTCCTGCCGCCCGGCGGCGACAAGGTCACGGGTGCCAGCGCGATCACCGACTACTTCAACAAGGGCTATGCCGGAACGAAGCCGGGCACCGTGTCGTTCAGCCACTACGAGTTCTACGGCGACGAGCGGATCGTGACCGAAGTGTCGGACGCGGAGGTTCGCGATCAGGAGGGAAGGCTCAAGATCCGCGGCAAGCAGATCCTGGTGTTTCTGAAGCAGGGCGGCGCCTGGAAACTGCATCGCGACATGTGGAACGACTACCCGCGCTGATCGTCCCCCGATCAGCGCTTGCCGAGCAATCGGCTCTCGCGCCGGATCGATTGCGGAGGATGCCCGTGCAGCTTGACGAAGGCCCGGCGCATTCGCTCCGGATCGACGAAGCCCACCGCCAGCGCGATCTGCTCGATCGGCTCGCTGCCGTCCTGCAGGCGCAATCGCGCCGCTTCCACGCGCAGGCGTTCCACCGCCTTGGCGGGCGTCTCGCCCGTCTCGCGACGGAATGCACGCGCGAATTGGCGAGGACTCAATCTTGCTGCATCCGCGAGCCGCTCGACCGGCAGCGCCTCCGCCAGATGCTCCCTGGCGAAGTTCAGGGCGATGCGGATGCGATCCGATTCCGGCTCCATCCGCGACATGGCCGAGAACTGGGATTGCCCGCCCGGCCGGCGATAGGGAACCACCAGCAGCCTCGACACCGTGCGCGCGACGTCCGCGCCCATGTCCTGCTCGATCATCGCCAGGGCCAGGTCGATGCCGGAGGCGATGCCTGCCGAGGTCCAGATGCGCCCGTCCGCGATATAGATGCTGTCGCTCTCGACCCTGACGCGAGGAAAGCGGGATTGCAGCTGGGCGGCATACCGCCAGTGCGTGGTCGCTCTCAGCTCGTTGAGCAGATCGGTTTCCGCCAGCAGGAAGGCGCCCGTGCACACGCTCGCCACCCGCGAGGCCCTCGCGCTCAATTTCCTGGCGGCGGCGATGTTGTCCGCCTCCTCCATCGGGGCGATATCGCCGCCGACGAAGATCACGGTGTCGAACGCGCGCCTGCCGATCGGCCGGGTCTCGATCGGCAGGCCGGTGTTGCCGTGAACCGGCCCGCCCGCCTGCGAAAGCACGTGAAGCTCGTAGGGGCTGTGGCCGGCGGCCGTGGCGACCTGGTTGAAGCTCGACAGCGGCCCGGCGAGATCGAGCGCATCATAACCGCGACAAACGTAGAACCCGATTCGATGCATGATGAGGTGGCCGGCTGAAAACCCTGGTGAAGTCGCATTCTAAGGAGAAAAGAAGCGATCTCCGCATCTGTCCTGAAATGAGGGAAATACGTCTCTTGCGCCGTTTTGAGGTGGCCCGATGCGAAGCGCCGAAACCGATACGCCCCAACTGGCCCTGCCGGGATTCGATACCGGACCATGGATTCCGAAACATCGCCTGTTCTTTGCCGTGATGCCCGATCCCGGCACGGCCGAGCGCATCGCGTGCCGCGGCAGCCGGCTGGCGGCCGAGGCGGGCATCGGCGGCAAGCTGCATGAGGCGGCGCGCCTGCACGTCACGCTGCAGCTCGTGGGCGATTACTTGCATGTCCCGGAGGTCGAGCTTGCCCGCGCGTGCATCGCGGCGGCCAGCGTCGAGATGCCGGCCTTCGAACTGGGCTTCGATCAGGTCCTCAGCTTCAAGGGGCGGCCCGGGCACTGGCCGCTGGTGTTGATGCCGGGTGCCGGCCTGGCAGCCTTGGCCGAGCTTCAGCGTCGGCTCGCGGGCTCGCTCAGGGGAGCGGGCCTGCGGATGTCGATGCGGCGCTTCACCCCCCATCTCACCTTGATGTATGGCACCGGCAGGCTCGATCGACGCGCCATCGAGCCGATCGGCTGGACCGTGGGTGAATTCCTGCTGATCCACAGCTGGCTCGGCCAGCATCGCTACGATGTCCTTCGGCGCTGGCAACTGGCGGGCGAGCCGCCGTGGCGTGCCGGAACTCAAACATAATAGGCATCCCCATTCGCCAACGAATCCGACATGGACTGGAACGACCTGCGATATTTCCTCTCGGTGGCCCGCAGCGGCAGCCTCACCCAGGCCGCGGGCGAGCTGAAGGCCAGCCAGTCCACCGTCAGCCGCCGGATCGGCGAGCTGGAGGCCAGCCTGGGCATGAGCCTGTTCGCGAGAAGCCAGACCGGTTATGTCCTGACCGACGAAGGCCGCGAAGTGCTCAGGCATGCCGAACAGGTCGAGGACAGCATCCTGGCCCTGGAGCGCGGCGCGGCCGGCATCGAGAAATCGCCGGTCGGCACGGTTCGGCTGGCGACCTCGGAGAACCTCGCCACCGATCTCGTGATCCCGGCCATGCCGGCCTTTCGCGAGCGATTCCCCGGTATCTGCCTGGAGATCATCACCAGCACCGTCGCGGCGGAACTGGGCCGCCGCGAGGCCGATATCGCGCTGCGCGTGGTGCGGCCGACGCGGGGCAACCTGAAGGTCCGGCGGATCGGCCACATGCGGTACTCGGTCTATGGCAGCAGGGACTATCTCGCGCGACATCCGGCGGTGGACGGCGAACCCCTGGGCGGCCGGCACTTCATCGCCTGGGACGACAGCCACGCGCATCTGCCGGCCGCCGCCTGGCTCGCACGAGAGCATCCGGAGGCGAAGGTCGCGCTGGTGACGAGCAGTCTGCCCACCCAGATCGCTGCCGTGCGGGCCGGCCTCGGCCTGGCGGTGATCCCCGATTTCCTCGCCGTCGACGAGGCTTTCGTGCAGGTCGTGCCCGCCGAGCGGATGTTCAGCAACGAGCTGTGGCTGGTGACGCACGCGGACCTGGTTGCCTCGGCGCGCGTGCGCGCGGTCGCCGATTTCCTCGCCGACCAGGTCGTGAGGACGAGCCCCGAACTTGCCGGCGACGCTTGATCGACGCGTCGATCCTGTTGCTTGCCAGGCGACGTTTCTTCGCGCGGCATCGATCGGCCTCGGCGCCGGGGCCGGCCCGTCATCGCAGCGCGAGGCGCGCGATGCTCGCGATGCCGCCCGCCGCGGCAAAACCGGCGCCGAGCAGCAGCGCCACGAGCGTGCCATGGGCTCCCGCCAGGCCGAAACTCAGCGCAACCAGCGAAGCGCCGCTGGCCTGGCCGATCAGCCTCGCCATCGCGACGATGCCGCTGGCGCCGCTCGACCGATCCGCCGGCGCGGCGGACATGATCGCCTTCTGGTTCGGTGACTGGAACAGGCCGAAGCCGAGGCCGGCGACGATCATGCCGCCGAGCAGGGCCGCCAGCGGCGCCGCGTGGGGCAGGGCGGCGAGCAGCAGCATGCCGAGCGCCAGGCACAGCAGGCCCAGTCCACCGAGGATGCCGGGCGCGAAGCGGTCCGAGAGCCGCCCGGCCAGCGGCGCCATCAAGGCCACCACCACCGACCACGGCGTCATCACATAGCCGGTCTGCTGGGCGCTCATGCCCATCGCGTGCTCGAGATGGAACGGCAGGGCGACGAAGGCCAGGCCCTGGGCCGCGAACGCGCAGAAGCTGGTCAGCACCGAGAGCGTGAACAAGGGCCGTTTCAGCAGGTCCAGCGGCAGCATGGGCGCGAGCTTGTCGCGCTCGTGGGCGGTCAAGGCCGCCAGCGCCACCACGAACAGCAGCAGCGCGCCGAGCGTGTGGGTCCAGGGCTCGCCCTGTGCCGTCGCGGCGAGCCCGTAGATCAGGGCCGCGAAGGCGATCGTGGTCAGCATCGCGGCCTTCGCGTCGAAGCCGGCGGCGCTCGCCGGCGAGCGCGGCAGGCTGGACAGCGAGAAGACGATGGCGACCAGGCCGATCGGCAGGTTGACGGCGAACAGCCATGGCCAGTTGCCGAGCGAGAGAATCGCCGAGGCGGCGGTCGGGCCGAGCGCGAACGAGGCGCCGACCACCAGGGCATTGAGCCCCAGCCCGCGCCCGAGCATCGCGCGCGGATAGAGCATGGCGATCAGCGCGGTGTTCACGCTCATGATCGCGCTGGCGCCGATGCCCTGGCACACGCGGGCGGCGATCAGGGCCGCCAGGCTGCCCGACAGCGCGCAGGCCGCCGAGGCGAGGGTGAACACCACCAGGCCGCCGATGTAGACGCGCCGATGGCCGACCGCCGCGCCCAGGGCGGCGAAGGGCAGCAGCGTCGCGACGGCCGCCAGTTGGTAGGCGTTGATGATCCATACCGAGCTGCCGGCCGCGGTATGGAGGCTGGCGGCGATGCTGGGCAGCGCCGTGTTGGCGATCGCGGTGTCGAGGATCGCGAGCGCGATCGACACCATCAGCGCGGCCATCGCGAGGCGGGACTGGCGCGACAGTCGCGGGCTGTCCTGGCGGGATGCCGATTCGGAAAAACTCGAGGGTGTCATGGCCTGAAGTGAATGCGGGTGGAGCATGCCCGCGCGAAGCGGGCCGGACGCGCTCGACGTCCGGCCCTTGCGCGATCGGCTGGTGGTTCAGCGGGTGGCGACGGTCTTGTCGGCCCACAGATCGACCGGGCCGAGGCGATCCGCGCCCTGGGTCGCCAGCATCCAGCCCGGATATTCCGGCGGCAGTTCGCTGACGGCGTCGAGCCGGCGGATCTCCTCCTCGTCCAGCACGATGTCGATGGCCGCGAGGTTGTCCTGCAACTGGTCCAGGCGCCGGGCGCCCACCAGCACCGAGGTCACCACCGGCTTCGACAGCAGCCAGGCCAGCGCGATGCGCGCGGGGCTGCAGGCATGCGCCTCGGCGATCGGCCGCATCGCGTCGATCACGTTCCAGGCGCGCGCCTTGTCGACGATGGGGAAGTCGAAGCCGGAGCGGCGCGAGCCCTCGCTGGCTTGCTGCTCCCGGCTGAACTTGCCCGACAGCAGGCCGCCCGCCAGCGGGCTCCAGACCAGCAGCCCCATCTTCTCCGCCTCCAGCAGCGGCACCAGTTCGCGCTCCAGGTCGCGGCCGGCGATCGAGTAATAGGCCTGCAGGGTATTGAAGCGCGCCAGATCGAGCCGCGCCGAGATGCCGAGCGCGGTCGCGATGCGCCAGGCCTGCCAGTTCGATACGCCGATATAGCGCACCTTGCCCTGGTGGACCAGGTCGTCCAGCGCGCGCAGCGTCTCCTCGGTCGGCGTCAGCGCGTCGGTCGCGTGGATCTGGTACAGGTCGATATGGTCGGTCTTCAGCCGCGCGAGACTCGCCTCGACCGCATCCATGATGTGGCCGCGCGAGGCGCCGACGTCGTTGCGGCCCTGGCCCATGCGGCTGGCCACCTTGGTCGCCAGCACGTAGTCGTGGCGCGCGATGCCGAGGTTGCGGAACGACTGGCCGAGCGTGCGCTCGCTCTCGCCGTCGGAATACACGTCGGCCGTGTCGAAGAAGTTGATGCCGGCCTCGAGGCTTTCCCTGACCAGCGCGTCGGCGCCGGCCTGGTCCAGTTCGCCGATGTGCTGGTAGACGCCGGTGCCGCTGCTGAAGGTCATGGTGCCGAGACAGAGCTGCGAAACCAGCAGGCCGGTGTTGCCGAGGGTCTTGTATTTCATGGCGGGCTCCTTTGCCTTGGGGATGACGGCTATTCTGGGTTTCTCCTTGGCGAAAAAGAACGGCTGAAAGTCGAAGGTGGTTTTCTGTTTTTGGAAAATCAGGGCGATCGATCGGCAATATGAAAAAAATATGTCGGCGACCCTAAAGTCGCCTTTCAGGCTGCCGATAAGTTCCTTCAACCGCGTCGGGCCGAGCAGAGCCCGCGATACCAACAAGCAGCAGCGAGAGTCCGCTCGACAAGAAGCGGCGAGACCAACAAGGAATGACAAACCGAGAGTCGACCGGATACGCGGGCGGGGGCCTGCGCGTATCGCGGAATTCATTATTCGCGGCCTTGGCGATGACACCGCTCGTCGCCGCGGCCGCCGGCATCGTGCCCGACGGCGGCACCGCCACGTCCGTGTCGATCGGCGCGGGCGGGCGGCAGGTCGTCGGCCTGGCGCCCGCCGTGGCGGGCGTCTCGCACAACACCTACAGCAGCTTCAACGTCTCGGCGGCGGGCGCCTCGCTCGACAACGTCGGGATCAACGCGCGCACCATCGTCAACCAGGTGACGGGCACCGATCGCAGCCTGATCGAAGGCAATATCGCGGTGCTCGGCAGCACGCGCGCGAACGTGATCCTGGCCAATCCCAACGGTATCACCGTCAACGGCGGCTCGTTCACGAACACGGGCCACGTGGTCCTGTCGACCGGCCGCGTCTCGTTCGACGACATCACGCTCGCGCCCGGCGTGATCCGGCGCGACGTGGTGCTCGACACCGACAGCGGCACGATCGTGGTCGGCCCCAACGGCCTGACCAGCGCCCTGATCTCGCTGGACCTGATCGCCAGGAACCTGCGCGTCGAAGGGCCGGTGAACAACACCTTCAGCTCGAGCACGGCCGGCCTGCGCGTGCTGGCCGGCAATAGCCGCGTGCAGCTCAATACCGGCATTTCACCGACCGACAATGCCAATGAATGGCTGACGCGCTTCGGCTCGGACGCGCCGGCCACCGCGCAGTCGTTCGCGGTCGACATCACGGCCGCCGGCAGCCTGACCAGCGGGCGCGTGCAGTTGATCGTCACCGATCGCGGCCCGGGCGTGCGCAGCGCGGGCGCGCTCAATGCCTCGCTCGGCGATTTCACGCTGTCCTCGAACGGCAGCGTGCAGTTCTCGAATACCCGTCTCGCGGTGGCCGGCAATGCCGACCTCGACGTGCGCGATGCGTTCTCGATGAGCGACACGCAGCTGAAGGCGGCCGGCGGGCACGTTGCGATCAGCGCGAGCGGCCCGATCACGCTGCTCGGCGGCGGCATTCTCGCCAACGACAGCGTCAAGCTGAGCGGTGCGGGCCTGAGTTTCGGCCCCGGCGTCACCACGCCGGGCTCGACCATCGCCTCGGCGAACAGCGGCGTGGTGCTGAGCAGCAGCGGTGATATCGCCAGCATCGGCACCCTGGTGCAAGGCCAGAAGGCGATCGACGGCGACGCCGATTCGCGCGGCGCCGTCACGCTGACGGCCGCGGGCTCGATCCTCAACCAGTCCCTGCCGGACACGCCGCTCGGCATCCTGTTCGGCGTGGCCGGCGACGTCTCGCTGAGCGCGGGCGGCGATGTGCTCAACCGCAACGCGCGCCTGCTGTCGAACCGGAACGTGACGATCAGCGCCGGCGGTGACCTGCTCAACCTGGTCGACCATACCGACGGCGTCAACGGCGGGGCGCCGGTCGGCTTTTCCGATCGCGGCGGGCGCTTCCTGTTCTTCACGCATCGCAGCGACGGTTTCTCGGTCGACTACGGCGCGATCGTCGATCCCGCGAAGCTGGCCTACATCACCGCCGATGCCGGTGACGTGACGATCCGCGCCAACCGGGTGGTCAATACCGGCGGTTCGATCCTGTCGAACGACGGCGCGATCGACATCGCGGCGCGCGACACGATCTCGACCGAGGCGATCTTCACGGGCCAGGCTCGCCTCGAGCGTTCCTGCTTCATCTTCTGCCGTTCCAGCGCCTCGAGCACCGTGCAGGCATTCGGCGGCGTGATCGAGGCCGGCACCGACATCAGCCTGAAGGCCGGCACCCAGATCACCAATACCGGCGGCACCGTGCTCGCTCTCGGCAAGCTGCGGCTCGACGCGCCGCGCACGCTGGCGCAGGCGGTGCTCGGCTACAGCACCATCAATCGCAGCCACGACCTGAAGACCTGGTTCGGCAATCGCTGGGCCGCCATCTACGCCACCGACACCGGCGGGATCTTTTCCGGCGGTTCGGGGCAGGTCGAACTGAGCGGCGAGGCGATCGTCGATGGCGGGGCGTTCAATGCGCCCGGCGGCATCCATGCCGTCGCCGGCGTGGTGACGCTGCGTACCCCGCGGCGCGATCCCGTCACGATCGGCGCGGGCAACCATCTCGGCCTCGTGTCCTGGTTCGGCCTATGAAGCGTGGTCTTGCCGTATCGCTGGCCGCCTGGATCGGCATGATCCCCGCGTGCGCGCTCGCCCAGCTGGCCGGCTTCGCGCCGGGCGCCTTGCCGGCGCCGCGCGCCGAGCAGGACCCCGCGCAGCGCCTGTTGCAGGAGCAACGCGATCGCCAGCGGCACGACGAAATCCGGCAGGCACCGGCGCAGATCGAGGCGCCCGCGCCGACGGTTCCCGACCTGCCGGCCGATGCCGATGTCGGCAGCCTGCCGGAGCTCGCGCCGACCTTCCCGATTCGCCATATCGAGTTCCTCGGCGACAAGGTGCTCGGCGACGACGAGTTGGCGCGCATCGCGCAGCCCTTCCTCGGCCACGAGCTCGGCCGCAACCGCATCAACCTGCTGTTGCGGCGCGTGACCGAGGCCTTCATCGCCCATGGCTACATCACCACGCGCGCCTATCTGGGCGCCCAGAACCTGGCCTCGGGCAAGCTGGCCGTCACCGTCGTGGCGGGCCGGGTGGCCGCATTCACGCTCAACGGCAAGCCGCTGCGCCCGCGCGACCCGGCGCGATCCTGGTGGCGGCACGACGGCGGCGGCCTGCTGACCGATGTCGGCACCGCCGATGCCTTCGCGGCCCGGCCCGGCGATCTGCTGCGCCTGCCGGACCTGGAGCAGGGCGTCGAGCAGATCAACCGGCTGCGCCGCAACCAGGCCGAGATCCAGATCATGCCGGGCGAGACGCCCGGCGATTCGATCGTCGCGCTGAGCAACCGCGTGGGCGATCGCTTCTACACCAACCTGGGCGTCGACAACTACGGCAGTTCGCAGACCGGCAGGACGCGCTATCGCGGCGGCGTGGAGGCCGACAACCTGCTGGGCCTGCAGGAGTCGCTGTCGTTCAACTATGTCGGCACGCACGACAGCAACGCGATCGTGTTCTCGGCCGCGGTGCCGCACGGCTACCAGACCTTCAGCTATACGACCTCGCTGTCCGAGTACCAGCAGACGATCGGCGATGTCGCGCTGCTGACCGGCCGTTCGTTCAGCCAGATCTTCGGCTGGAACGACGTGCTGAGCCGTTCGCGCAGCGGGCGCACCAGCATCGACGTGAGCTTCACGCGCACGCGCACCGAGCGTGCCGTCAACGGCATCGACCTCGACCCGCAGGAGCTGAGCGTGCTGCGGGTCGCCCTGAACGGCCTCGTGCGATTCGTGGCGCGCGACGAGGGCGCGGCCGCGACCTGGGATGTCGGGCTGTCCCAGGGACTGCCCTGGCTGGGCGCCTCGCACGATGCCAGCGACAGCGGCGTCGCGGATGCGCACAGCCAGTTCACCAAGCTTGACGCGAGCGCCACGCTGCAGCTCGCGCTCGGCTCGCTGGGGGGCATGCGCTGGGGCTATCGCGGCACGCTGCGCGGCCAGTACAGCCGCGTCGCGCTGTTCGGCAACCAGCAGATCTTCCTGGGCGGAATGGATTCGGTGCGCGGCTTCACCGAAGGCGGCATCAGCGGCGACAGCGGCATCTACCTGCGCAACGAGGCCGCCTGGCAGAACGTGCCGGCCTGGCACGACGCGCGTATCGAGCCCTACCTGTTCCTCGACGCGGGCAAGGCGCACCTGGTGGCGCAGGGCGGCTGGCCGACGCTGGCTGGCGCCGGCCTCGGCGCCCGCGCGGCCTGGAACTTCAGGAAACAGACCGTGACCGGCGAACTGCTGCTCGGTCAATCACTGCTGCAACCGGCCCTGCTGGGGCGCAAGGCGACGGTCCTGCTCGCCACCCTCAACTGGACCGAATGACGAGGACAAGCATGAACTTCGAGACGACCATGCCGGCCGCGAGCGCCGGGCGAGGCAATACGAAACGACGCCGCGTGCTGGCGACGTGGGCGCTGGCGATGGTTTGCCAATGCGGCGTCGCGCCCGCCGCGCTGGCGATCGGCAACAGCGCGCGAGCCGGGTCTGTCGACGCGGTCGATAACGCGGCCATCGTGCCCGCGGCGGCCTCCGGCGCCGTCGCGCCGTTGCCGGCCAACGCGATCGCGCGCGTCAACGACGTGCTGATCACGCGCGATCAATTCGAGCAGGCGCGGCGTGTCGCGAACACGCCCGACACCCCCGAGGCACGCGCCGCCTTGAAGAGCCAGCTGATCGCGCGCGAGGTGCTGCGGCAGGCCGCCGTGAAGGCGCACTACGACACGCAGGCGCAGGTGCTCGCGGCCGTCGAGCAGGCGAAGACCACCGCCATGACCGAGTTCTGGCTGCACGACCAGGTGCGGCCGGCCAGCGTCACGGATGCGCAGGTCAGGGCGAAGTACGACGAGGTGGTGGGCCTGCTCGGCGACACCGAACTCAAGCCCAGCGCGATCGTGCTGAAGGACCGCGCGGCCGCCGATGCCGCGCTGGCGCAGCTCGAGCGCGGCGCCGATTTCGCGCAACTGGCGCGACAGCTCAGCCAGGGCCCCGGCGCGCAGCAGGGCGGCGCCCTGAACTGGGTGTCGTTTCGCCTGCCGATTCCCGAGGGCGGCGAGCAGAACTGGCCGCAGCCGCTGGCGCAGGCGCTGGTCGCGCTGCCGCGCGGCGGCATGAGCCGCGCGCCGATCGAGGCCGCCGGGGGCTACTGGATCCTGCGCGTGGACGACAAGCGCGCGACCCGGATCCCCGCCTTCGACGACGTGAAGGCCGCGTTGCGCCAGCAGCTCGAAACGGCCGCCCTGCAGCGGGCGACCATCGAGGTGGTGGTCGACCTGCTGAAGCAGGCACGCATCCAGCAGTAGGCAGCAGGTAGCACGCACTGGCAACAAGCAGCAGGCCCATCGTCGCGGCGGCGCGCGCAACACGCCGTCGAACGCGCGATCCGGGCAAACCGGCCGGCCGCCGGTATCGAATCGAACCTCACGCACGACAGAACAACAGCATGAACCACGCGTCGACCCGACATGCCCTGCGCCAGCTCGCGCAACGCGCCGCCTTGCGTCGCGAGCCGGGCCTGCGCCCGGAAACGATGCCGTCCTGGCTCGACGCGAGCCATGCGTCGGCGCGGCCCTATCGCTTCTGGCAACGCGCGGTGGCGGCGGTGCTCGCGTGGGTGAGCTTCGTTGGTCCCCTGTCGGTGACGATCGAGCAGGGCCGCGAGGCGGCCGGCGTGATCGCGGCGGGCAAGCCGTCGGCCGGCGGCGTGGCCGGGCAAGTGCTGGCCGACCTGCTCGCGTTGCGCCTGCGGCTCGCGATGACGGCGGCCCAGGCCGCGCCGATCACCGATCCGACCGCGCCGATCCGCTTCCAGCCCGGCGTGACGCAAAGCACGGGCCTGGGCGGCGGCGTGCCGGTGGTCAACATCACGGCGCCCAACGCGGCCGGCATCTCGCTGAACCAGTACCAGTCCTTCAATATCGATCCGGTCGGGCTGATCCTCAACAACAGCCTGATGTCGGGCACCTCGCTGACGGGCGGCGACGTGCGCGCCAACCCGAATCTCGCCGGCCGCGCGGCCAGCGTGATCGTCAACCAGGTCAGCTCGACCGGCAGCGCCTACGCGAGCCTGCTGAACGGGCCGCTCGAGGTGTTCGGCGCGCCAGCCGCGGTGGTGATCGCCAACCCGAACGGCATCACCACGCGCGGCACCGGCTTCACCAATACCATCGGCGTCACGCTGTCGACCGGCACGCCGCAGTTCCTCGGCGAGCTGGGGGGCGCGCGCAGCGGCTTCGACGAGGCGCGAGCGATCGGCTACGACGTGCGCGGCGGCCACCTGCAGATCGAGGGCAATGCCGGCGTGAACGGCCCCGGTGCCGGCATCGAGGGCACGGTCGGCACCATTGACCTGATCGGCGAGACGATCGGCGTGAACGCGCCGCTTTATGCCGGCACGCGCATCAACGTGATCGCCGGGCGCCAGTTCGTGCTGCCGAGCACGGCGAGCGCGCAGGGTACCGCCTACGCAACCTCGGCGAACGGCGCCGACAACACTCGCGAGGCGATCGGCGCGGCCAACGGACGGGCCATCGACGCGACCGCCTTCGGCGCCATGACGGCCGGCCAGATCCAGGTGATCAGCACCGCCGCGGGAATGGGCGTGCGTGCCGATGCGCAACTCGCGGCCAATGCGGGCGACCTGAGCCTGTCCTCGAACGGCGATCTCTCGCTGGCGGGCACCGCGGCACAGCAGCAGGTGACGATCCAGGCCAACGGCGACGTGGCGATGACGGGTGCGCATCTCGGCGTGGGCGACTACACGCTGCAGGCCGGCGGCAACGTCAGCTCGCTCGGCGCCATCCAGGCGGGTGGCCGCCTCGCGGTCGCGGCCGGCGGCAAGGTCGCGCTGGCCGATGCGCAATCGAACGGCGACATGACGATCGCGGGCGACGGCGGGGTCCGGCTCGGCGACGCGCAAAGCGGCACGAGCCTGAAAGCCGTGGCCAGCCATGACGACGGCGATGTCGAGATCGACGGCACGGTGGCGACCGCCCAGGGCGTGAGCCTGCAGGCGGGCCGCGATGTCGCGATCAATGGGCAGGTCGGCACCGGCACCCTGCAGGCGACCGCGCAACGCTCGATCGGCGTGGGCGGCACCGTGCAGACCTCGGGCACGATGGACTTGTCCGCCGCCACGGGCGACGCCACCATCGGCGGCACCCTGGCCGGCGGCGACACGCTGACGATAAGGGCGGGCCACGACATCGTGTCGTCCGGCAAGCTGCAGGGCAGTCGCGATATCGCGCTGCAGGCGGGGAACAGCGCGCGGATCGGCGACGTCCAGGCGAGCGGCGTGCTCGGCGCGAGCGCGCTGGGGCAGGCCGGCGGCGGCGACCTGAGCCTGGACGGCAACGCCCAGGTGGTCGGCGCCGCGAACCTGGCGGCAGCGCGCGACGTATCGGTCACGGGCAGCTTGAATGGCGGCTCGACGCTGGCGCTGGACGCGCAACGCGACGTGAACGTGGGCGCGAGCGGCACGGTGCAGGCCGTGAGCGATCTGTCGATCACGGCGCACACGGGCAACGTGGATTCGCAAGGCACGCTGACCGGCGCGACCACGCTGACGGTCAAGGGCGGCCAGGACGTGATGCTGACCGGCACGACGGGCGCGATCGGCGACACGCGATTGAGCGCGGGGCGTGACCTGACGATCGGCGGCACGCTGGCCGGTCACGGCCTTGGCCTGCTGGATGCCGGCCGCGACGCGACGCTGGGCGGCAGCACCGGCTACCTGAAGGACCTGACGGTCACCACGGGCGGCGATTTGTCGGTGACGGGCTCGGCGCT
Organism: Burkholderia sp. Cy-637; assembly: GCF_011753175.1. NCBI lineage: Bacteria > Pseudomonadati > Pseudomonadota > Betaproteobacteria > Burkholderiales > Burkholderiaceae > Burkholderia > Burkholderia sp. Cy-637. Next base: position 95,999 of record NZ_VWWC01000001.1, read on the forward strand.
GGGCAACGCGGTGACCTTGAGCAGCGGCGGGAGCATGACGCTGAACGACGTGCAGTCGAACGGCATGCTGAGCGCGACGGCGAACGGGGGCGCGCTGACGGTCAATGGCACGGTGACCTCGCTGGCTGATGCGCAAGCCAAGTCGAGCGGCGACCTGGTCGTGAACGGCACGCTGCAGAGCAGCGGCAAGCTCGACGCGACCAGCGGCGGCAGCCTGTCGATCGGCGGCAGCGTCAATACCTTGTCCTCGGCCGCCTTGACGGCCGCACGCGATATCGCGATCGGCGGCACCCTGCAGGCATCCGACGCGCTGACCTTGACCGGCGGCGGCGATCTGTCGGTGGCCGGCACGCTCAACGCGCTGTCCTCCGCGCAACTGGTCGCCGGCGGCAAGGCCGGCGTGAGCGGCCTGGTGCAGAGCGCCGGTCCGCTGAGCCTGTCGAGCGGCGCCGATTCCTCGATCGGCGGACGCCTGAGCGCGACCGGCGATCTCGCGCTGAGCAACCTCGCGGGTTCGCTCGCGAGCACGGGCACGATCGAAGCGGGCGGCGACCTGCGCATCGACGCGGCGAAGAACGTCGATCTCGGCACGCTGTCGACCACCGCGCAGCACGACATGAGGATCCAGGCCGGCGGCGATCTGGTCGCCAACGGCACGGTGATCGCGCAGGGCAAGGGCACGCTGGATGCCGGCGGCACCTTGGGCGGCGCCGCCACGCTCGGCTTCGGCGGGGCCGCCGTGCTGAATTCGGTCGGCGACATGGCGCTGACCGGCTCGCTGCGCGGCGACACGGTGCAGGTCGGCTCGCAGGCGTCGGCCTCGCTGCACGACGTGCAGGCGGTCTCGACGCTGTCGATCACGGCGGCGCGGCAACTGGACACCACCGGCAGCGTGGTCGGCAATGCCGCCACGCGCCTGCAGGCCGGCGGCGATCTTGCCGTGCGCGGCACGATCGAGTCGTCGAAGGACCTGACGCTGGCGGCCGGCCGGCGCATCGCGTCGACGGGCTCGCTGGCGACCAACCAGGACCTGCATGTGCAGGCCGGCGACAGCGCGCGGATCGGCGATGCGCGGGTCGGCGGCGCGCTCGACGCGAGCGCGGCGGGGCAGGCGGGTGGCGGCGACCTGAGTTTCGACGGCAATACGCAAGTGGCCGGCGCCGCGAACCTGGCGGCGGCTCGCGATATTGCCGTGACGGGCAGCTTGAGCGGCGGCTCGACGCTGACGCTGGACGCGCAACGCGACGTGAACGTGGGCGCGAGCGGCACGGTGCAGGCCGCGAGCGATCTATCGATCACGGCGCACACGGGCAACGTGGATTCGCAAGGCACGCTGACCGGCGCGACCACGCTGACGCTCAAGGGCGGCCAGGACGTGGCGCTGACCGGCACGACGGGCGCGATCGGCGACACGCGACTGAGCGCGGGGCGTGACCTGACGATCGGCGGCACGCTGGCCGGTCACGGCCTTGGCCTGCTGGATGCCGGTCGCGACGCGACGCTGGGCGGCAGCACCGGCTACCTGAAGGACCTGACGATCACCACGGGCGGCGATTTGTCGGTGACGGGCTCGGCGCTGGGCAACGCGGTGACCTTGAGCAGCGGCGGGAGCATGACGCTGAACGACGTGCAGTCGAACGGCATGCTGAGCGCGACGGCGAACGGGGGCGCGCTGACGGTCAATGGCACGGTGACCTCGCTGGCTGATGCGCAAGCCAAGTCGAGCGGCGACCTGGTCGTGAACGGCACGCTGCAGAGCAGCGGCAAGCTCGATGCGACCAGCGGCGGGGCATTGTCGGTGCCGGGCACGATCACGGCGCTGTCGTCGGCGGCACTCGTATCGACTCAGGACACGAAAGTAGCCGGCCTGGTGCAGAGCACGGGCCCGCTGGCGGTGACGAGCGGTGCCGATACCGCCATCGAGGGCAAGCTCGCCTCGGCGGGCGACATCGTCCTGCATGAAACCACGGGTTCGCTCACCAGCACGGGCACGATCGAAGCGGGCGGCGACCTGCGCATCGACGCGGCGAAGAATGTCGATCTCGGCACCTCGTCGACTACCGCGCAGCACGACATGACGATCCAGGCCGGCGGCGACCTGGCCGCCAACGGCACGGTGATCGCGCAGGGCAAGGGCAGCCTGGATGCAGGTGGAACGCTCGGCAGCGCGGGCTCGCTCGCATTCGGCGCGGCGGCCGATTTGAACTCGGGAGGCGACACGGCGCTGACCGGCTCGCTGCGCGGCGATACGGTGCGCGTGCAATCGAACGGCTCGGCATCGGTGAACGACGTGCTGGCCGCCTCGACGCTGTCGATCACGGCGGCGAACCGCCTCGCGACGAACGGCGCGCTGCGCGTCGGCGCGTCCGCCACGCTGCAGGCGGGCGGCGATCTCGAGCTGCGCGGCGATCTGCAGACGGCCGGCGACGCCTCGCTGCAGTCCGCGACGGGACAGGTGGCCGCGAGCGGCGCGATCGCCAGCAACGGCGCGCTGACGATCGGCGCCGGCACCGACATCGTGCTGGCCGGCCCGACCGGCGCGGCGCTCGGCATGACGCTCGACGCCGCGCGCGACGTCGCGGCCAGCGGCGCGCTGACCGTGCTCGCCAACGATCTGCGCATCACCGCCGGCAACAGCGCGAGCCTGGCCGACGTGCAGGCGGCGGGCGCCTTCCACCTCGTCGCCGGCGGGCAGGCCGGCGGCGGCGACGCCAGCTTGTCCGGCACCGCTGCCATCGTCGGTGCGACCGATATCCAGGCGGCTCGCGACGTGATCGTCGCCGGCACCCTGGCGGGCGGCGGCGACGGCACGAGCGGGGACCACGCGCCGACGCGGGTACAGGCCGGCCGCGACGTGCGCGTGGATGGCATGCTCGGCAGCGGCGACGTGTTGACGGTGGCGGCCGGGCGCGATATCGCGGTCGGTGGCAAGGGGCAACTGCAATCGACCACCGACATGGGCCTGTCGGCCATCGGCGGCTCCGTCCTGTCGAGCGGCACCATCGCGAGCGAACGCGATCTCACGGTCGGCGCGGCGCAGGATATCGCCCTGGCCGGCACGTCCAGCGCCAAGGGCAATACGAGCCTTTCCAGCGGGCGCGACCTGGCGATCGACGGCAGCCTGGTCGGCAACGGCTCGGCCAGGCTGAGCGCGGGGCAGGATCTGAGGCTTGGCGGCGCCAGCGGTTTCGCCGGCGACGTCGACGCGCAAGGCGGCCGCGACCTCGCCGTGACGGGCGCATTGCAAGGCCAGGCCGTCACGCTGACGGCCGCTCGCAACGTGGATCTGCATGACGTGCAGGCCGGCGCCGCGCTGGTCGCGAATGCGAAGGGCGGCGCGCTCACGCTGGGCGGCACGGTGGCCGCCCTCGGCACGAGCACCTTGCAAGCCGGTACCGCCTTGTCGATTGCCGGTCAATTGCAGGGCGCCGGCGAGGTGGCGCTCAGCAGCCTCGGCGGCGCGTCGATCGACGGCACCGTCAAGGCGGGCGCGGGCGCCACCGTGCAGGCTGCCGGCGATCTCTCCCTGGCGGGCACGCTACAGACGGCCGGCGACGCGAATCTTTCGGCCGGCGGCAAGCTGGGCCTGAGCGGCATCGTCGATGCCGGCGCGAAGGCCGGGCTGCATGCGGCGCAGGATCTCTCGATCGCCGGCACGCTCGGTGCGGGCGGCGCGCTCGATCTGCGCAGCGACGGCAAGGCGAGCATCGACGGGATCGTCACCACCACGGCCGACGGCACGCTCGGCGCGGCCGGGGACATCGACGTGCGCGGCACCGTGCAGGCCGGCGGCGCGCTCACGGTGACGGGCGGCGCGAACACCACGCTCGGCGGCACGCTGGTGTCGGCCGGCGATCTTGCGCTCGGCAACGCGAACGGCGCATTCGGCAGCACCGGCACCCTGCAATCGGGCGGCAAGCTGTCGATCGACGCGGCGAAGACGATCGATCTCGGCAACGGCCGCACCACCGCGCTGGGCGACCTCCTGGTGACGGCGGGGCAGGACCTGCACGCGAACGGCACCGTGATCGCGCAGCATGCCGGCACGCTCGATGCGGGCGGCGCGCTGGTGGCCGGCGGCACGATCGCGATCGGCGATGCCGCCACGCTGCGTTCGGGCGGCGACATGCAACTCGCCGGCGCGGTGCAAGGCGCCAGCGTGAACGCCATGGCAGGCGGCAATGCCGTGCTGCACGACATGACGGCGGCCAGTGCCATCGACGTCGCTGTGGCCGGCCAGTTGAACACCACCGGCACGCTGGCCAGCAACGGCACGCTGGCGCTGCATGCGGGCCAGGACCTGCATCAGGACGGCACGCTGCAGTCGCAGGGCGACATGCTGCTCGAGTCACGCGGCGGCAGCCTGGCCTCGAGCGGCACGATCGGCGGCAATGGCGCGCTGGCGCTGCGTGCCGCCGGCGATATCGGGCTCGGCGGTACCGCGGCGGCGGCGCTGGCGACCACCCTGGCGGCGGGGCACGACCTGGCTGTCACCGGCGCCTTGACCACGCACGGCACGCTCGATGCGTCCGCCGGCAACGACCTGTCGATCGCTGGCAGCGCTGCGGCGGCCGGCGATACGCGGCTCGATGCGAAGCACGATCTGAACGTGGCCGGCACGCTCGGCGGCGATGGAAGCGGCACGCTCAATGCCGGCAACGATCTCGGCGGGGCGGGCACCGTGTCGTTCGCGAAGGCGACCACGCTGTCGGCCGGGCGCGACATCGCGCAGGGCGGCCTGATCCAGGGCGATACGGTGGCGGTGACGGCGGCCGGCAACGCGGCGGTGGCGAATGTGCAGGCGAACGGCGCGCTGAGCCTGAAGGCCGCCGGCACCAACGGCGCCGGCGATCTCGCGATCGACGGTACCGCGGCGGCGGGTGGCGCGATTCTGGCCAACGCCGCGCACGACGTGGCGGTCGCCGGCAAGCTGCAAGGCGGCTCGACGGTCGATATCGCGGCGAACCACGGCGTGACGATCGGCGGTGCCGTGCAGTCGGCATCGGCGATGTCGATCGTCGCGCAGCAGGGCGACCTGGCGGCGACGGGCGGCATCAACAGCGGGGGCGCGCTGGCGCTGAACGTCGGGCAGGACCTGTCGCTCGGGGCGACCACCAGCGCCGTCGGCGATCTGACGCTGACGGCCGGCCGCGACGCGCGGCTCGGCAGCGGCCTGCTGATCGGCGATGCGAACGGCAAGCTGCAGGCGGGCCGCGATCTGGTCGGCGGCGGCACGCAGTCGTTCGTGCAGGGCGCGCTCGACGCGAACGCGCAACGGCAGCTCGCGTTCGGGGGGACCACCCAGGCGCAATCGGTTCGCGTGCAGGCCGGCAACGATGCATCGCTCAACGACGTGGTGTCGGCGACGACGCTCGACGTCCAGGCGCAAGGCGCGCTGGGCGGCGGCGATGTCACGCTGCTCGGTAAGGTCGGCGCGGCCGGCGCCGTCACCGTCGACGCCGCGCGCGATGTGTTGCTGAGCGGCACGCTGAACAACGGCGGCACGCAAAGCCTGAGCGCGCAGCGCGATGTCACGGTCAGCGGCGGAACGCAGTCCGCCGGCGACATGAGCCTGGCCGCGGCGGGCGGCAGTGTCGCCGTGAGCGGCAGCGCGGCCTCGGGCGGCGCGCTCGGCCTGAAGTCGGCCCTCGATACCAGCCTGGCGGGTACCGTCACGGCGGCGGGCGCGATCGAGGTGGATGCCGGGCGGGACCTCGTGCTCGGCGGCACGCTGGCAGGCCAGAAGGAGGGCCGGCTCGATGCCGGCCACGATATCGGCGGCGCGGGTTCGACCGCGTTCGCCGGCGCGGCGACGCTCGGCGCCGGGCACGACGTGGCGCTTGGCGGCCCGTTGCAGGGCGCGAGCCTCGCCGTGACCGGTGCCAACAGCGTGACGCTGGCTGGCGCACAGGCGCTCACGGGCGCGCTGGCGGTGACGGCGAACGGCACGGCCGGCGGCGGCGACGTGAATCTGACGGGCCCGGTGACGGCGCTCGGCGCCTTGTCGGTGCAGGCGGCTCGCGACGCGGTGTTGCAGGGCGCGGTCAATACCGGCGACGCGGCGACGATCACCGCCGCGCGCGATCTCTCGGTCGGTGATGTGAATGCGGCCGGCGCCTTGTCCTTGACCGCCACCAGCGGCAGCTTGCAGGCAGGCGACCTGACGACCCAGCATGAGCTCGCCGCGAGCGCGGGCCGCGCGCTGAGCGTGACGGGCAAGGTGCTGGCCGGTGGCGACGCGACGCTCGACGCGGGCGGCGATCTCACGCTGGCGGGCGACATCGCTGCACAGAACGCCGGGACGCTGAACGCCGGCGGCACGCTGTCGGCGGCGGCGGTGGCCTTCGGCAAGCAGGCATCGTTGAACGCAGCGGGCGACCTCAAACTGAGCGGGCCGCTGAGCTCGAACGGCGATATCGCGGCAACTGCCGGCGGCGACCTGACGCTCGGCGCCGTGCAGTCCGGCGGCGCCATCGCGTTGCGGGCGCAGGGCACGGCCGGCAACGGCGATGTGAATGTCGGCGGGGCCCTGAGCTCGGGCGGTGCGATCCGGATCGATGCCGCGCGCGATGTCGGTCTGGCGGGCGCCGTCGCCAGCGGTGCCGCACTGAATGTCGATGCCGCGCGCAATGTCGCGCTGCACGACTCGGTCGCCTCCAACGGCGACATGACGCTGAACGCGGCCAGCGGCGCGCTGATCGCCGATCGCGCGCTGACCTCGGTCGGCAACCTGACGGCGACGGCCGGCTCGACGTTGACGCTCGCGCAGGGCGCGCTCGTCAACGGCAATACCGCGCTGTCCGCCGCCGGCGATCTCTCGCTCGGCGGTGCCTTGCTCGGGCTCGGCTCGGCCACGCTTCACGCCGGCGGTTCGCTGAGCGGCGCGGCGCTGAGCATTGCCAAGGACCTGGGCGTCGACGCCGGCAACGGCCTGACGCTCGGCGAGATCCAGAGCGGCGGACGCTTCACCGCAAGCTCGGGCGGCGATCTCTCGCTGGGCGCGACGACGTCGGTCGGCGATGCCTCGCTGAGCTCGCGCGCGGGCAGCATCGCCGTGACGGGGGCGCTGAGCTCGGGCGGCACGGCACAGCTCGATGCGGCGCGCGACGTCGCCGTGACGGGCGGTGTGGCGGCAAGTGGTGCGATCGACATCAACGCCCGCGGCGGCGACGCCACGATCGGCGGCCTGACCTCGAATGCGGGGGCCACGGTACAAGCGGCCAATCGCGTCGCCCTGAGCGGCACCAGCGTGACGGTGGGCGACCTGAGCCTGTCGGGCGGCGATCTCGCCGTGACCGGCAACCTCAGTTCGTCGGGCAACCTGAAGCTCGATGCGCAGCGCTCGATCGATACCTCGGGTGCGCAGTTGGTGGCCTCGCACGACGTGCACCTGGCCGGCCAGCAGGTGAGCATGGGCGGCGTGCTGGCCGGCGGCGCGCTCGACGCGCGGGCGGCCGACCAGTTGAAGCTGAGCGGCGGGACCGTCGGCGTGGTGGGCACGGCGACGCTTTCCGCCGGCAATGCGCTCGCCAATGCCGCCAGCGTGCTGGCGGGTGGCGGCTTGTCGGTTTCGGCCGCCCAGGTGACGAACGCGGCCAACGCCTCGCTGGCCTCGACGGGCGCCACCACCATCACCGCGACCAACTTCACGAATGCGGGGCTGGTGAACGGCACCACCACCCAGGTCAGCGTCGCCCAATGGCTGGTCAATGCCGGTGGTGCGCTGATGGGCGTCAACGGGCTGACGGTCGATACCGGCACGCTCGACAACCGCAACGGCGTGCTGTTCGCCGGTAACGCGAACGATGCGACGGGGCAGTCGGGCGACCTGTCGCTGACGGTTCACGGCAGCAACGGCGCGCTGAACAATACCGGCGGGCAACTGCTCGCGCAGCGCAACCTCGGGATCGATGTCTCGAACATGAGCTTCGACCCCACCCAGGGGACCATCAACCAGCGTGGCGGGCTGTGGATCACGGCTGGCTGGATCAATGTCGGCGGGACCTGGAACTACGGCGGCCAGAGCGTGACGCTCAACGGGCTGAACGGCATCACCAATACCGGCACCATGACCGGCACGGCGGCGCTGACGCTGTCGGCGGGCGGCTCGTTCCAGAACTACGGGCAGGTGTCGGGCTCGGACGTCACCCTCAACGGCACGCTGGCCAATTACGCGGGCGCGGTATTCCACGCCGACAACGTGCTGACGCTGAACGGCGATACCTACAATCGCGGCACGGTCGAGGCGGGCAATGCGCTGAACGTCACGGGCTGGACCTACGACAACCAGGGGGCGACCACGCAGTCGCGCGGCAACGCGAGCTTCAATCTCGGCGGCGGCACGCTGCAGAACACCGGTGGCTCGATCTTCGTCGGCAACAACCTGACGATCAACGCGGGCACGGTGGTCAACGACCAGACCGCGCCGGGCGCGGCCGTCACGACCACCACCACGACGGTGGATCCGAACCTGCTGTGGTCGGGGGCGATCGGGACGTCGACGGTCAACTGGTGGTATTGGTCCGGCGGCGATCACAACTTCAATTACATCCATTCATCGCAGCACACCGCCTTGCTCGGCGACATTCTTTCGCCGACGGGCGTGGCAGCCGGATTCACCGCCCCGCCTTACCTGTTCTGCGGAAGCGGGTGCGGGATCGCGCCTTCGCAGCCGATCGCCGGCTCCGGCACCGTGACCTTCTACAAGTACGGGACCGCCCAGCTCGACGGTTCCGAGCAGTTCTGGATGGTCGACAACGGGAGCAACGGGTTGGGACGTCAATCCGTGACCCTGAGCTTGCCGACAGCGACGGTCACGACCACTACGCAGCAACTCGGCACCTCGGGCGTGATTTCGGCGGGCAATGGGATCTCCCTGACGGCCGGCAACCTGTCGAATCGCGGCGGGAAGATCGCGGCGCAGGGCGACGTCCAACTGAATGTGCAGAGCCTCAGTAACGGCGCCGTCGCGCCGACCCTGACCAACCAGACCGTCACGGCGATCGATCCGGGACAGTACGCGGCGTTTCTTGGGCAACTCAAGGCGCTCGGCATGATCGTGGCCACCACCAAGCCGGTTGGCGGCCGTACGCAGTTCTGTTTCAGCCCGACCGATTGCCCGACCGATTCCGAGCTCACGCAAACCTTCACCATCAACACCGGGAGCGCCGCGCCGATCGCCTACGGCACCACCTCGATGGCCTCGGCCACCGGCATGGTGGCGGCCGGCGGCAACCTGAGCCTGATCGGCGGCAATCTCGTCAACGCCGGCCTGCTCTACGCGGGCCGCGACGTGCAGATCGGCGCGCAGAGCTTCTCGAACCAGGGCGGCAACCAGCAGAACTTCTCGGGGCAGGTCGGTTGCGCCTCGGGCGTGCCGAACTCGGCTTGCGGCAACGCCGGCCAGCCGCGCGGCAACAATCCGGTCACCGGCAGCTTCAGCTACAACCAGAGCGACGCGACCATCTACGCCGGCCACGACCTGGTGGTGGCGGCTGGCAACATCGACAACACCTACGGCAACCTGCTGGCCGGGCACGACATCGCGCTCGGCGGAGTCGGCACGACCGCCGGCTCGACGACGCCGGCGCAAAGCCTCAACAACACCTCGGGCAACATCGTCGCCGGCAACGACATCAAGCTGAACGTGTCGGGCGCGATCACCAACAACCTGCCGCCGCCGGTTCCGGTCCACGAGAACTACGGCAAGCAGGAGCAGTACGCCGGCTGCATGACGGCGGGCGGCTACAAGGAGAGCTATTGCGAGGCCTATGTCGACCAGCAGTCGGGCAGCTCGTCGGTCATCAGCGCGGGCAACAAGCTCGACATCAATGCCGGCTCGCTGACCAATATCGGTAGCCTGATCGCGGCCGGCAACGCGGCCTCGATCGTCGTGTCGGGGCCGGTCGTCAACCAGGCGCAAACGCTCAATGCCTACTGGCACTCGCACTGGGTCCAGGAAACGGGCATGTTCAGCAAGGACAAGCGCCACGATATCTGGGCTTGCGGCACGCCCGAGCAGTGCCAGGCGCTGTATGGCAGCGCTTATACGAGCACCGGCGGGCAGATCGATCCGCCGACGCCGGTCGGCAACATCGCCGCGACCATCCAGGCGCCCAACCTGTCGATCGTCTCGAACGGGCAGATCCAGAACGTCGGCAACGTGATCGGCACCTCGGTGTCGCTGAGCGGGCAGAAGCTGATCAACGGCATTACGCAACCGAACGTGTACACGCCGTCGGTGAGCGCGCCGCAACGCGTGATCACGCTGAGCCCGTCCACGCTGCCGGGGCTGAACCTGTCGATTCCGCGCACGGTCGGCACCGGCACCTTGCCGACGCCGGTGCCCGGCAAGGCCGTTTATGTCGACGATTCGCTCGGCAACTCGGCGATCGGTTCGCTCGGCGCGCAGGACCTGCTCGACAACCTGCCGGCGAGCCTGAAATCCGGGCCGGCGGTGTTCTACTACAACCCGCAGGAGGAGAACCTGCTGCTGCAGCAGGCGGCCCTGCAGCAGACCGGCAAGGCCAGCTTCGTCGACGGGCTCAGCTACGACAGCACCAGCGGCGTGTCGGTGGTCGAGCAGGAGAAGGCCTACCTGTACCAGAACGCGATCGACTACGCGAAGCAGAACGACCTGCAGCTCGGGCAGGCGCTGACGCAGTCGCAGGTCGATCAACTGGATCGGCCGATGCTGTGGTACGTCGAGCAAACCTTCCCCGACCCGGCCTGCACGGCGACGGGAACGGGCCAATGCCCGACGATCACGGCGCTGATGCCTCAGGTTTACCTGCCGAAGGATGTCGGCGCGATGTCGGCGGGCGGCAATATCGTCGGCAAGGACGTGACGCTGAGCTTCAACCAGGACGGCCACGGCAGTGTGCTGAACACCGGCAGCATCACCGCCTCGGGCACGCTCTCTGTCGATACGCAGACGCTGACGAACCAGGCCAACCAGGTCAACGTCGGCGAGATCTGGCAAAAGGTGGACGGCGGTTATGTGAAGACCACCGGCACGACGGTTCAGCCGGGCGGCTTCATGAGCGCCGCCAACATGGATCTGAACGTCGAGGCGCTGAACCAGATCGGCGGCGCGCTGAAGCAGCTCAATCCGGACGGCACGGTGGATGCGGTGGGCACGCAGGCGCTGCTGGCTTCGTTGCAGCAGCAACTGGGCGGCAACTTCACGCAGCAGACGCTGACCGATCAGTTGCATACCGACTTCGTGAAGGAAGGCGGAGCGTTCGGGATGGACCAGCTCGGCATGCTGGTGGTGGCCGTGGTGGCGTCGATCATGACGTATGGCGCGGCTTCGGCGGCGATTGGATCCCTGGCCACGACGGGCAGCACGTTCGTGGCGGCGGCTGGCTCCGCGAGCGCCGGCTTGGGCAATGTGGTGTTGTCGTCGGCTATCGCCGGGATTGCGTCGAGTGCTGCCGGGCAGCTGGTCGGCACCGGCAAGCTGAATTTGGGTAGTGCGTTCGAGGCCGGCGCCATTGCGGCGATCACGGCCGGGTTGATGAACGGCATCACGTATAGCGCCCAGAGTGGTCTCGGTTTCACGACGCAACCTGTTACCGCCGGTGCGGGAACTCAGACGCTCGCCAATCTGGCTGGCGTGAAGCCGGTGGTCGGCACGGTCACCAACCAGGCGACCACGGCGGTGACGGTCGACCTGGGCACGCGCGGGCTGGCAATGCTGGCTGGCGGGGTGATCGATGCGGGAGTGGGGACGGCGATTCAGGGCGGCAGTTTCCTCGATGCGCTGAAGGGCTCGCTGGTGAGCGAGGTGTCGGCCGCGGGCGCGAATGCGATCGGGGATGCGGGGAGTGTTTCGGGATCGCTGGTCGAGGCGGGGACGCCTGGGTATTGGCTCGCGCATGCGGCCTTGGGGTGTGCGAGTTCGGCGGCGATGGGGACGGGGTGCGCGGGTGGGGCGATTGGTGGGGCCGTGAGCTCGGCGTTCTCGCCTGACATCGTGAATGCGATGGACCCGAATGGCGCGCCGTTAACAACGGGCCAGCAAGCCGCACTAGGTGGGATTTCAACTTTGCTGGGCGCGTTGGCTGCCGGACTGGCTGGTCAGAATGCCTCGGCGGGGGCAACGGCCGCACAGAACGAGGCGCTGAATAATGCCGGCCTGCATCCAGGGCAGGGTGGCGTGCTGAGTACCGTTGCCAATGCGGTGTATTCGCTGATGCCGTGGTTGCCGGGTAACCCGGCGGCGCAGGCCGTGGGGCAGCTTGCCGGTTCTACCTTCGACGGGCTGATGGCGCAGATCAAAGCCAACTACGGTGGGCAGACGCCGCAGGCGAATGCCGATCCGCTGGTTCAGGCGAACGACGGCAATCCTCCTGCGGCTGGTGGGGCGATGATTCCGCCGGTGGAAGCTTGTGCTCCAGGTGGCCCTTGTGTGGTGATCGCAGGTCCTCCGGTGGTGTCCGCAGGAGTCTCAACTGGTGCGCCGAGCAATGCTACGCTGTCGAGCGGCAACAGCGATGGCGGTTCAGACAAGGGCGCGAGTGTCGGTGATGCTACAAATACGGCGGTTAGTCGGGGAGACCTCGACACCCTTGTTGCGAATGGTGTGAAATTCACCCCACAGAATGTTGTCGCAACTGGAAAAACGTCGAGTGGCAAAGTTGTGTTTCTGGAAACGGGTAGTTCCAGTGCAGGCTTGCAACACATTATCGAAGAACACGGTGGGGAATTTGCGAACATGGGCGTGTCGCCAGCACAAATCCCTGAGGTTGTAATGAAAGCTGTAACGGAAGGAAATATCGTTGGTTACCAAGGTTCAGGAACTGGACGGCCCATTTATGAAGTGGCAGTGAATGGTCAGCGACAACGGATTGCAGTTACAGTCGGCAGCAATGGGTTTATCGTTGGTGCGAATCCGCGAGGGAGTGTGAAATGAGAAAGTTAAAGGTAATGGCCGACTACCAATGTCATCCATTGTGGGACATGTCACCTGGGATGTATGGAGACGTCGATCCCAATACGTTACCCATCTCGCCAGAACTCAGGCAACAGTTCGCGGACTGGGCACGAGCGTTTGACGAGACATTGGACACGTCAAACCCAGCAAACTCTGGCTTTAGAAGCACAGAAGCAGAGGTCGCTTTCAAAGCGACGGGTGTTGCGCTCGCGGAGCGATTGCAGAAAGAGCTTGGCAAGGATTTTTTGGTGTCCGTCAAGGTGTAGTGTCGCTACAAACACAATCTCACCGAGCGCTCTTCACGGAGGATGGCAAATTGGACTGCCCAGGGAATACTAGACGCCGCTGGCCTATGATTGGACTGCCCAGGGAACGCTAGACGCCGCTGACCTATGATTGGACGGCAGCCATGAATCAATTTGCCATCCTCTACGAAGGGCGTTTTGTCTGGCCATCCGTGTGATGCTCACCCGCCTCGAACACGGAAATTCTGACAGGCCCCCGCCAAACCAAGCAACGCTACGCCGCGCGTCCCTCAAGCCCGCCATCCCGCCGCCGATAACCCAGACGTAGCGCCCGCTGAACACACAGCCTCTCCAGCCGGCCAGCCCCCCGCTCGCCAACGCAACCCAACCCGCGACCCCACCATGTCCATCGCCCCCGTTTCCAGCTCGACATCGTCCTATTCCAGCGCCTACGACACGAGCGCGACCGACCCGAACCCGCTCGACCCCAACAACCTCGACCCGAACGATCCCGCCAACCAGGATCCGATCGACACGAGCAACCAGGCCAAGGCCGCGCCGAACACGGCGCCCGAGATCGCCGACCTGCGCAAGGTCCAGCAGCAGTTGGCGAAGCAATTGAAGGAAGCGGAGAAGGGCGCCGGTTCGAATCCCGCCGGCCAGGCGCTGATCGTCAACCTGACCACGCAGATCACGGCGATCGAATCCACCATCGACAACATCCAGGGCCTGGGCGGCATGGTGGCGCAAAAGAAGCTGGCGGCCAGCTCGAAGGCGGAGGCGAACTCGACGCGCGCCCTGCAACAGCAGATCACGCAGCAGAGCCTGCGCGGCAACGACGCGTCGAAAAGCACGCAGATCACGACCTCGGCCGTCACCGACGCGAGCAAGAGCAATGCCGTCCGGCTGGACATGAAGGGAACCGTCCTCAACACGGTGGCGTGAAGCGCCAGCCTCGCCAACCCATCGACAGATCCCCGTCAGCGATCAGGCGGCCTTCACATCCAGGCCGCCCGATCCATTCCTGCGACGCAGCTCCGAAGGCGCATGCCCGCCGATGCGGCGCATCGCATGCGCCAGCGCCGCGCCGCTACCGAAGCCCACGCGAAACGCCACCTCGCCGATCGGCAAGTCCGTTTCCGCCAGCAACTGGCAGGCATTCCGGTAGCGCACGCGCTGCTGGAACTCGCCGATCGACAGCCCCGTGCCCTCCCGGAACAGCCGCGTGATATGACGCCGCGAAATGCCGAAACGCGCCTCCAGCGCATCGAGCGGAATCTCCTGGTCGGCATTCGAGGTGATGAACGCCTCCAGGTCGGCGACCAGCGCCATGCCGTGCTCGCCGGGCGAGGTGGCGGGCTCGGTATTGCCCGCGATCACCTCGCTGATGCATTGCATCAGCAGGGCCGAGGCCAGGGCCTGGCGCGTCGCCGCGCTGCCGTAGGCGCCCGTCTCGCCGCGCAGCGAAAGATCCTGCAGGCTGCGGATCGCCGCCGAGCGGCGCACCAGCAGCGGGGCACTCGTGCGTCGACGGAATTCGCCGAGCGAACCCACGCCGCTGTCGAGCTTGCGCAGCGCGTCCGCGGTGACATAGACGGCCACATGCGTATGCGGCGCGCAGCCGGCGCGCGTCTGGTGGAATTGTCCCGATGGCACCACGGCGAAGCGGTCCTGCGACAGCCAGATTCCCGCGCGATGATCCTCGTGACGGATCTCGACGGCGCCGTGGCTGGGCAGGATGAACATCAGGCAGTCGTGCCAGTGCCAGGGCATGGCGTAGCTGCCGCTGCTGGTCAGCGTGGCGGAGCCGTCGTCGGCGGCGACCAGCTGGTTCTTGTTGGCCGGCTGGCACAGTTGATGAAACGAGCGCAGCATGGCGCGGCTCCCATCCGATCGGTAAACAGTGACGCCCCGGCTTCGGGCGGCGCGATCCGGCATGCGCCTGCCCGTCCATGAACGGCTCCCGGGCAGCATAGCAATTCAAAATATCCCCCGGACATCGCGTCCAACCCGGATTCGCCCGGCCAGCCCCGGGGAAATATCCGGGTTCACCCGCATGTCCGGGCTCGCGCGGCACCGCCGCCGGCATGGCCCGTTCGATCAAAAACCAGGGCCCGCTCGCGCGCGCGGCGCGGCAGCGATCCTCGTAAGCTGAGTGGAACGAAACGCGTCCTTCAGCCTGCGAGGTTCCCAGCGCAATGCCCTCAGCTCATCGAGTCGAAATCCTCAGCGTGTTCGCCGCCGGCCCCGGCGGCGGCAATCCCGCTCCCATCGTGATCGACGCGGCCGGCATGTCCGACGCGCAGATGCAGGAGGTCGCGCAGCGTCATGGGCACGAGAGCGGCTTCGTGCTGCCGGCGCCGCCCGGATCCGATTGCGACTACGAATTCCGTTTCTGGGTGCCCCGGCACGAGATGTCGATGTGCGGCCACGCCACGGTCGGCGCGGTCTGGCTGCTGCACCAGGCCGGGCGGCTGCGGGGCGATCGCCTGAACATCCTGACCCGCAGCGGCCGCGTGCAGGCCAGGATCACCGGGCAGTCGGCCGAAGGCGCCGCCGTCGAGATCTCGCAGCCGCTGGGGCGCGTCGAGCCGCTGCCGCAGGCGCGGGAGAGCCGCGCGGCGATCCTCGAGGTGCTCGGCATCGACGAGACGCAAATGGCGCCGCTGCCGATCCAGAACGCCAGCACCAGCCGCGTCAAGACGCTGATTCCGCTGGCCAGCCCCGATGTGCTCGATGCCCTCGCGCCGCGCTTCGATCGAGTCGAGGCGCTCTGCGATCGCATCGGCTCCACGGGCCTCTA
Organism: Burkholderia sp. Cy-637; assembly: GCF_011753175.1. Lineage (NCBI taxonomy): Bacteria > Pseudomonadati > Pseudomonadota > Betaproteobacteria > Burkholderiales > Burkholderiaceae > Burkholderia > Burkholderia sp. Cy-637. The sequence goes on from NZ_VWWC01000001.1 coordinate 111,984, forward strand.
TCCCTACGCGAGCCTCGATGCCGATCGGCAGATCTTCGATGCGCGGCAGTTCCCGCGCAGCTCGGGTTATCCGGAGGATGCCGCCACCGGCATCGCGGCCGCGGCGCTGTCGTTCGGCCTGCTGGCCAACGGCCTGGTCGAGCCCTCGGCGCGAACCATCACGATCCGCCAGGGGCGCGCCATGCGGCGGCCCTCGCAGATCTCGGTCAGCTTCAGCCTGGCGCCGGGCATCGAGCCGGGCTGTCCCGACGGCTGCTGGCTGGGCGGCCCGGTCCGCTTCGAGTCGCAATGACGCCCCGAGCGGCCCCGTGACGCCCGGCGCCAAGCCTTTACACCAAGCCAGCCGCCTCGCGAAGAGACAGGCCCGGCATGCACAACCACTCGTGGAGAGCACCATGAACCGCCGTCAATTGCTGCAACTCGGCCTCGCGGCCGGTCCCGCCATCCTGCTGTCCCGTTCGGTGCTGGCCGACGAGCCCGAGCTCGTGATCGGCTCCAACGTGGGCAGCCCGCCGTTCGCGTTCAAGCAGGGCAACGGCTATTCCGGCTTCGACGTCGAGGTCTGGGCCGAGGTGGCCAAGGGCATGAACCGCAAGTGGCGCCTGCAGCCGATGGAGTTCGGCGCGCTGATCCCGGCGCTGCAGACGCACAACCTCGATGCGATCGTCTCCCAGCTCTTCATCAAGCCGGAGCGCCAGCAGGTGATCGACTTCTCCACGCCCTATTACAAGAGCGGCCTGATCGCGGTCACGCGGGCCGACAACACCAGCATCCACGACACGGCCGATCTCGACGGCAAGCGCATCGGCACCGAAACCGGCACCGTCGCGGTGGCGTACATCAAGGAACACCTCAAGGGCGTCACGCTCGACCAGCTGCCCAGCATCAACAACGCGCTGCTGGCGCTCGAGGCCGGCCGCACCGACGCGGTCGTCTACGACAAGCCGCAATTGCTCTACTACGCGAACACCGCCGGCAAGGGTAGGATCCGCGTGGTGCAGCCGCCGCTGGAAGGGCTCGATGTCGGCATCGGCTTCCAGAAGGGCAGCCCGCTGGTGGCGGCCGCGAATGCCCAACTGGCCGCCATGCGCGCCGACGGGCGGCTGCAGGCGCTCAATCGCAAATGGTTCGGCGAGGCGGCGTCATGAGTTTCGACTGGGCGGCCGTCTGGGCCGCATTGCCCGACCTCCTGCAAGGCCTGCGCCTGACCTTGCTGATCGCGCTGGCGGGGCTGGGCGGCGGCGTCGTGCTCGGCGTGCTGGCCGGCGTCGCGCTGACCTACGGCGGGCGCGTCGTCTCGATCCCGGCGCAGGTCTATGTCGCGCTGATTCGCGGCACGCCGATCGTGGTGCAGGTGATGTTCGTCTACTTCGCCCTGCCGATCATGATGGACATCCGCATCAGCGCCACCCATGCCGCCATCATCACGCTGATCGTCAATTCGGGTGCCTACAACGCGGAGATCATCCGCGGCGCGCTCGACGCGGTGCCCATCGGCCTGCGCGAGGCGGGGCTGGCGATGGGGCTGCCGTTCCCCAGCGTGCTGGCCCACGTGATCGCGCCGATCGCCTACCGGCGCGCGCTGCCGGCGATGGGCAACCAGTTCGTCAACCTGGTCAAGGACACCTCGATCTTCCTCGTCATCGGCGTGGGCGAGATGACCCGGCGCGGCCAGGAAATCATGGCCGAGAATTTCCGCGCGGTGGAGATCTGGAGCGCGGTGGCCGTCATCTATCTGCTCGTGATCAGCGTGCTGGCGCTGGGCCTGCGAGTGCTCGAACGGAAGGTACGCCTGAAATGAGCATGATCGAATTCCGCCAGGCGTCGAAGCGCTTCGGCGACCATGTGGTGCTGCAGCCGCTCGACCTGTCGATCGAGCGCGGTGAGGTGGCGGTGATCGTCGGCCCCTCGGGCTCCGGCAAGTCGACCATGCTGCGCTGTATCAACGGCCTGGAGACGCTGAGCGCCGGCGACCTGCGCGTGGACGGCATCAGCGTGCTGGGCAGCGCGCGCGACGTCAGGCGCATCCGGCTCGAGGCCGGCATGGTGTTCCAGCAGTTCAACCTGTTCCCGAACCTGACGGCGATGCAGAACGTGATGTTCGGGCCGATCCGCGCGCGCGGCAAATCGAAGGCGCAGGCGCGCGAGATCGCCGCCGCGCTGCTCCTGAAGGTGGGCCTGGCCGAGCGCATGAACCACTATCCCTCGCAGTTGTCCGGCGGCCAGCAGCAGCGCGTGGCGATCGCGCGCGCGCTGGCGATCCAGCCCAAGCTGATGCTGTTCGACGAGCCGACCTCCGCGCTCGATCCCGAGCTGCGCCAGGAGGTGCTCAAGGTGATGCAGACGCTCGCCGGCGAGGGCATGACCATGATCGTGGTCACGCACGAGATGGGCTTCGCCCAGCGGGTGGGCACGCGTTTGCTGTTCATGGAAGGCGGGCGCCTGGTGCACGACGGCGATCCGGCCGCGATGCTCGCGTCGCCGCCGGGCGAGCGGTTCCGCGAGTTCCTCCAGCATGTTCATTGATCGGGAGCCCTGAGCAAGATGATCCCTGCACGCTTCGAAAGCGACTATGGATTCCGGCGCGACAGCGTCCGGCACGAAAACTGGCGCGACGCGCCCTGGAACGTCTGGGCGTTTCGCCACGTCCACGAGCTGATCCCGAGCGCGCGCATCGCGGCCACGCCGGGCCTGGCGGAACCGCCCCTGGTCGATGCCGAGGCCCTGACGCGGCACGAGCTGGAGATCGGCGGCGAGCGGCGCACGGTGGCCTCGATCCTGCGCGAGACCTGGACCGACGCGATCACGGTGATGCGGGGCGGGCGCATCGTTGCCGATTTCCACGCACCGAACTTCACGCTGCAGAGCCGCCATATCCTGTTCTCGGCGAGCAAGTCGGTGGCGGGGCTGCTGGCCGGCATGCTCTACGGCGACGGCCTGCTCGATCCCGAGGCGCCGGTCGCTCACTACGTGCCGGAACTGGCGCGTTCGGCGTTCGGCGACGCGCGTGTCAGGCATGTGCTCGACATGCGCACCAGCCTCGCCTTCAACGAGGACTATCTCGATCCGAACGGCATCTACGCGCGCTACCGGCGCGCCGGGCTGCTCGATCCGCGTCGCGACGGCGAGCCGAGGGAAACCGTGCTCGAGCTGCTGGCCGCCTTGCCCAAGGGCGAGGGCGAGCACGGCGGCCCGTTCCATTACTGCTCGCCCAATTCCGACGTGCTGGGCCTGGTGATCGAGCGCGCCTCGGGCGAGCGCTACGCGGATTTCGCCTCGCGACGTCTCTGGCAGGCGCTGGACTTGCGGCAGGACGGCTGCGTGACCGTGGACATCGCCGGCACGGCGCGCTCGGGCGGCGGCCTCTGCATGGGCGTGCGCGACCTGGCGCGGGTCGGCGAGCTGGTGCGCCTGGGCGGCAACCACCAAGGGCGCCGCCTGATCCCCGCCGACTGGATGGAGGACACGCTGACGGGCGGCAGCGCCGAGGCCTGGCGGCAAGGCGATTTCTCGGACTGGCTGCCGAACGGCAGGTACCGCAACAAGTGGTATCAGCTCGGCAATGCCAGCGGCGCCTGTTTCGCGATCGGCATCCATGGCCAGTGGCTGTATGTCGACCGGGCCAACGAGACGGTGATCGCCAAGTTCTCCTCGCAGCCCTGGCCGACCAACAACGACGTCAAGCACCTCAACCTCGCCTTGTTCGAGGCGCTCGCGTCGATGCGTTGAAGCCGGGCAGGCTGATCCCGGGCGCCAGGTTCAGCCATCGCGGCACAATCCATTAGCTTTCCTGATACTCCCGTCCCTCATGCTGATTTCCTGAATCTGCCCGCCTACACTGATCTCCATGGCGCGAACATCCACGCGCGGACAATCGAAAAGATCAGAGGAGACAGACGGTGAGCACGAAGGTATTGCTGGAAGACCTGCCGCTACGGCCCTTCCACCTGGGCGTGGCCCTGAGCGGCACGGGAGGGCAGTTCAGCGACGGTTTCGTGCTGGGCATCATCGGCATCGCCGTGAGCATGGCCGCCGGCGCGCTGCACCTGGACGCGGTCTGGATGGGCCTGCTCGGCGCGGCCTCACTGGCGGGGCTGTTCCTCGGCAGCCTGCTGGCGGGCCCGCTGGCCGATCGCTCAGGACGCCGCATCATCTTCGCCTTCGACATGCTGCTGTTCGCGGCGCTGTCCGCCGCCCAGTATTTCGTCACCTCGCCCTCGCAACTGCTGGTGCTGCGCCTGCTGCTGGGCCTGATCCTCGGCGCCGACTACGTCGTCAGCAAGTCGCTCGTCACCGAATACGCGCCGCGTCGTTATCGCGGCCGGCTGCTCAGCATCCTCGCGGCGGCCTGGGCGGCCGGTTATGTGGGCGCCTATCTGGCCGGCTTCGCGCTGCGCGATATCGGCCCGGATGCCTGGCGCATCATGCTCGCCGCCAGCGGCGTGCCGGCGCTGCTGATCCTGCCGTTCCGCCTGACGGTGCCGGAATCGCCGATGTGGCTGATGAAGCGCGGGCGCGGCGAGGAGGCGCTGGCCATCGTGCGCCGCAAGTTCGGCCCCGACGTCACGCTGGCCCCGCCTTCCCCGTCCCTGGTCGCGCGCCGCGCCGGTGCCTGGGCCGAGCTGTTCTCCCCGCGCTGGCGCCGCAACACCTGGGTGGGTTGCGTGTTCTACACGGCCCAGGTGATCCCGTATTTCGCGCTGGGCACCTTCGCGCCCAAGGTGCTCCAGGCGCTGCAGGTCAAGGACAGCTTCGTGGGCGGCCTGGTCTACAACGTGCTGCTGCTGGCCGGCGCGGTTGTCGGGCTGCTGCTGGTCGACCGCGTCTCGCGCCGGGCCTTCCTGATCGGCACCTTCTACCTGGCGGCGCTGGGTCTTGCCGTGCTCGCCTATGCCGGATTCGGGCCGGTCGGCACCATGCTGGCCTTCGGGCTGTTCGCCTGCGTGCTGTCGGCGGCGGCCAACCTGGAATTCGTCTATCCGCCCGAGCTGTTCCCGACCCACCTGCGTGCCTCGGGCGTCGGCCTGGCGGTCGCCTCGAGCCGCTTCGGCTCGGCCATCAGCACCTTCCTGCTGCCGCTGGCGGTGCAGCGGGTGGGCGTCCACGCGACGCTGGGCGTGTGCGTGGCGGTGCTGCTGGCGGGCGGCGTGTTCTGCCATGCGTTCGCGCCGGAAACCGGCGGCGAGAAGCTCGCCGACATGGAAGCGCCCGATGGCGACGAGCCGGCTGCCTACGCCGGCCCGGTCGGCGACCGGCGCGCCTGAGCCGGCAGGCACGCATGGACGCATCGCGGCGGCTGGCGGAAGATGGGCGCGATCAAGTTTTCCCGAGGTCCTGATGCCATCGAACAAACCCATCGACATGCACGCCGTCCAGGTCTTCGTCGCGGTCGCGGAAGCGGGAAGCATGTCGGCCGCGGCCGCCCGGCTCGGCATTTCCCAGTCGGGCGTGTCGCAGATCGTCCGGCAGCTCGAGGAGGAGCTGGGCGTGGTGCTGGTCAACCGCAGCACGCGGCCGCTGGCGCTGACGCCGTTCGGCATCGCGCTGCGCAACCGCGGCGCGGTGCTCGGCGAGGAAATCGCCAACCTGAAGGCGCAGGTGGTGGAAGCCGGCCGCGGCATCAAGCCGGACCTGCGGATCGGCCTGGTCGATTCGTTCGCGGCCACCTGCGGCTCGGTGTTCACCAAGCGCCTGCTGGGCAAGGTCTCGCAGTTGTCGATCCGCACCGGCCTGAGCCCGCAGCAGGGCGAGGCGCTGCTGCGGCGCGACCTGGACCTGATCGTCACCAGCGATGCGCTGATGGACGCGAACGACGTGGTGCGCTATCGGCTGCTCTCGGAGCGCTACTTCGTGATCACGCCGCGCGAGCATCGCCAGGCGGTGCGCCACCTCGACGAGCTGCGCGCGCTGGCGAACGCGCTGCCGATCGTGCGCTTCAACCGCGGCTCGCAGGTGGGCATGCAGATCGAGCGCTATCTGCGGCGCATCGAGCTGCGCATGCCGAACCGGCTGGAGCTGGACAACGCCGACGCGCTGGCCTCGATGGTGGCCGAGGGCATCGGCTGGGCGATCACCTCGCCGATGTGCCTGCTGCAGGGCGCGGCCCACGCCGGCCGGCTGAAGGTGCACGCGGTCGAGGGCATGGAGCTGGAACGCTCGCTCTACCTGGTCGCGCGGCGCGACGAGTACCAGGCCTTCTTCGAGGATGCCTGCGAGACCGCGCGCGAGGTGATCGAAACGTCTTTCCTGCCGAGGCTGAAGGCGCTCGGCAAAAACATGGACCAATGGATTGTGATGGGTGACAGGAACTCCTATGAATGAGCATCAACAGGACGGCGCGCGCGTCGAACGCGACTACGTCGGCGAGGTATCGATCCCGGGCGACCGCCTCTATGGCGTCAACACGGTACGCGGCGTGGAGAACCTGACGGTTTCTCCGCTCGACATCGCCCATTACCCGGCCTTTCGCAGCGCCTTCGCGCAGTGCAAGTGGGCGGCGGCGCTGGCCAATCGCGACAACGGCGTGCTCGACGCGGCGCGTTGCGAGGCGATCGTCGAGGCTTGCCGGGAGGTGATCGCGGGACGTCTCGATGCCTCGCTGGTGGTCGACCTGATGGAGGGCTCGGGCGGCACCTCGACCAACATGAACTTCAACGAGGTGATCGCCAATCGCGCACAGCAGCACCTGGGGCATGCGCCGGGCGCCTACGAGGTGGTGCATCCGAACGATCACGTCAACCGCTCGCAATCGACCAACGACGTCTACCCGGGCGCGCTGAAGATGGCCACCTACGCGATGATGGGGCCGCTGATCGAGGCGGCGCGGGCGCTGGCCGCGCTGTTCGAGGCCAAGGCCGCGGCCTTCGCGGACATCCTCCATCTCGGCCGCACCTGCCTGCAGGATGCGCAGCCGATGCGGCTCGGCCAGTTGTTCGGCGGTTATGCCTCGCTCACGCATCGGCTGGCCGACGAACTGGCCGCCGTGCGCGACAAGCTGCGGACCCTGCCGCTCGGCGGCACGGCGATCGGTACCGGCTTCGGCGCGCCGGCCGGCTATCGCGAGGCGCTCTACCGGCACCTGGGCGAGATCACGGGCGTGGCCTACCTGCCGCCCGCGAATTCGTTCGACGCGATCCAGAACATGGACGTGTTCTCGCGCGTCTCCGCCGAGCTGCGCACCTGCGCCGTGTCGCTCGGCAAGATCGCCTCGGACCTGACGCTGCTGTCCTCGGGGCCGGTGGGCGGCATCGGCGAACTGCGCTTGCCGGAAGCGCAGGCCGGTTCCTCGATCATGCCGGGCAAGGTCAACCCGGTGCTGCCGATGGCGATGATCCAGCTCGGTTTCGCGATCACCGGCAACGACGTCGCCATCGCCCAGGCGGTGCAATACGGCGAGCTGGAAATCAACCATTTCGAGCCGCTGGTGGCCTCGCGCGTGTTCGACAGCATCGCCATGCTCGACCAGGGCATCCGGCGCTTCGCCAGCCGCTGCGTGGCCGGCATCGAGGCCGATGCCGAGCGCAACGAGCGGCACCTGATGGATTCGATGGCGGTGGCCACGGCGCTGGTGCCGACGCTCGGTTATGCTCGCGTCAGCAAGCTGGCGCGGCAGTCGGTGGCGCAGGGGCGGCCGCTGCTGGCGATCCTCGACGAATCGGGGCTGCTCGCGCCCGAGGCGGCCAAGGCCGCGATCCTCGCGGCGTCGCGCCCGGTGTTCGAGGCCTGAGCGCGCGCCGTCAACGAATCGAGCGAGGTAAGCGAGGCGATGAAAGGAAAAGACGAGGTATTGGCGCTGCTGGCGCAGGCGGGCATTGCGTTCGACTGCGAGCATCACGAGCCGGTGTTCAACATGATGGAATCCGACACGCTGGTGCTGTCGCTGCAGGGCGCGCGCTGCAAGAACCTGGTGCTGAAGGACAAGGGCGGCCGGTTCTTCCTGGTAATGACCACCGGCGGCAAGTCGCTCGATCTCGCCGAGGCGGCCGTCGCGCTCGGCAGCAAGCGCCTGTCCTTCGCCTCGGCCGAGAACCTGCAGGCGCTGCTCGGCGTGGTGCCGGGCTCGGTCAGCCCGCTGGCGCTGGTCAACGATCCCGCCGGGCAGGTGAGTCTCGTGATCGACGCGGAACTGGCCGGCGAGGCCGTGTTCCTGCTGCATCCGCTCGACAACTCGGCGACGGTGGCGCTGTCGCGGGCGAATCTGGACGCCTTCCTGCGCTCGATCGATCACGCGCCGGCCTGGCTCGCGCTGAAGGCGAGGGCGGCTGCCTGAGCGCCGCCGGCGCGGCTGGCGGTTTCCTGCGCGGCGAGGCGCGTCGCGCCGGCGGGCCTCCCGGCCCGCCCGATGCGGCGCGCGCCGCTTCCTTCCTCTATTTCGGCAACAGCCCGGCGGCGCGATATCCCTCCACCAGGGTGTCGTAGACCGCGACATCGCCACGGCTGCGCGCGATCAACTGCGCCCCGGCGATCGCCGCGAAGATCGCGCGCGCGCGTGCCGCGTTGTCGGCCGGCTTGGTCAGTTTGGCCGCTTTCAGCGTGCGCTCCAGCCAGGCCACGTTCACGTCGGCGAAAGTCCGCACCTCGACCAGCACCGGCTCCGGCAGGTCCTCGCTTTCCGCCGCCATGAAGCTGCACAGGCAGATCCGGTTGCCGGTCACCAGCGCCTTGCGGAACATCTCCGGATAACGTCGCAGCGCCTCGGCCGGGCTGCCGGCCTCGTCGAGCAGCGCGTCCAGCCCGACGGCCGTGTCTTCCCAATACCGGCGCGCCACCGCCGCGCCCAGCTCGGCCTTGTTCGCGAAGTGGTGATAGAGGCTGGCCGCCTTGATGCCGACCTGGTCGGCCAGATCGCGCAGGTTCAGGCCGCCGTAACCGTGCGCCTGCGCGATCAGCCTGGCGGCTTCCAGGATCCGCTCCTTCGAATTCGTACCCGCTTCCTTTGCCACTGCGTCTGCTCCCACAAAAATTCGTTGACGGGCTCGATTGTACGCCTTACCGTAAACCTAACAATCGTTAGATAGCTTATTGGCCTGCCGCGCCAGACGAGCGTCGATCCTGGCGGCGGCCCCCAACCTGGAGAGGCAAGGCATGCATTCCGACATCGTCGATTTCGATCCCGAAACGATTCCCCTCATGACGATCCACGATTTCCCGACCGGGCCCTACCCGACGCGCGTGCGCATCGCCCTGGCCGAGAAGGGGCTGCAGTCGCGCGCGCGCTTCGAGACGGTCGATCTGTACAAGGGCGAGCACAAGCGGCCCGGCTTCATCGCGGACAAGAACTACTCGGGCACGCTGCCGGTGCTCGAACTCGAGGACGGCACCTGCATCGCCGAATGCACGGCCATCACCGAGTATCTCGATGCGCTGGACGGCGCGCCGATCCTGACCGGCAGGACGCCTCGCGAGAAGGGGCTGATCCACATGATGAACAGGCGCGCCGAGATCGAGCTGCTGGATACGATCAGCGTCTATTTCCACCATGGCACGCCGGGCCTGGGGCCCGAGGTCGAGTTGTACCAGAACGCCGAATGGGGTTTTCGCCAGCGCGACAAGGGCCTGCGGGCCATGCGCTACTTCGACGAGCTGCTGCGGCGGCAGCCCTTCGTCGCCGGCGATGCCTTCTCGATGGCCGACATCACCGTGATCGGCGGCCTGGTGTTCGCGGCGATCGTGAAGCTGCCGGTGCCGCGCGAGTACGAGGCCCTGCATGCCTGGTACGCGAGGATGCGCGAACGGCCGAGCGTGAAGCGGCAGCCGGGGATCGTCGCGCATGCGGGCTGAGGCCGGGCTGTCTCAGGCCGGCATGTCCCAGGCCGGCATGCCTCAGGCCGGCGCGGCGTCGCCCTCGAAGAAGCCGAGATAGGCGAGCTCGGGCCGGCTCGCCGAGGCTGCCGCGTCGAGCTGCGCGAGCGCGTCGATCGACTGCAGCGTGGCCAGCGTCGCGGCGCGATTGGTGAGCAGGGTCCAGGGCGTCGGCGAGGTCGGTTCGGCATGCTGGCCCTGCCCGGCCGCCTGCTTCGCGGCTTCGAGCGCCGCGGCCAGGCGCGCGGGTTCCGGCGTGTAGATCGCGAAGCCTTCGTTGGCGAGCGCGGCGATGTCGTAGCCGAGCAGGGCGCAGGCGCCGGCCTTGGCGAGCCGGTCGCGCTGGTCGGCCTCGCGCGATTGCGTGATCAGCTCGGCGGTCTGCGCGTCGACCAACTGGCCCCCGGCGATCAACGCGGGTTTGTCCTCCGTCCAGGCCTCGGGCGGGCAGGCCTTCGCGGCCGGATCGAGCACCAGCGCCGGATTGACCTCGGCCGGGTAGATCCGGCACACGCGCGGGCGCTGCTCGTAGGCGCCGCAGGCCATGTCGGCGCGCAGGTGCGGGCAGGGCCCGGCGAACGACGCCACCAGCGTGACCGACACGCGCACCGGCAGCGCGCCGCAGGCGGCGGCGAACGAACGGCGCCGCCGATGCTGCGCGAGCAGGTTGTCGAGCGGCGGCTCCTCGGGCCAGGGGATCGCGTCGCAGAACAACTGGACCTCGCCGCCGCGCGCCAGCCAGGCGAGGGCTTCGTCGACGGACAGCGGCAGGCGCAGGTCGTGGCAGCAGCGGCCGCACATCGTGCAGGAGAAGTGGACGGTCATGGTGGGCGAGTTCGTGAGTGGAGGGGACCGCCCAAGTTCGTCGCCGGTCTCGCCTCGGTTACAGTTGCGTGTGCCGAATTCCGGAGTCGGCCGCGCCAACGTGGCTCGCCGGCCATCTCCGGGTTCCAGTATGCTGATTCGCACGATACGCCGCCGGCCCTCATCGACCTCCGAATCCATGCAGACCCCCATCCGCCACGAGACCGAATCCGACATCGCCGCCATCGAGGCCCTGATCCTGGCCGCCTTCGACAACCATCCGCATCACGCGCCGGGGCAGGGCGTGACCGAGCACCGGATCGTCGCCGCCTTGCGCGCGGCCGGGGCGCTGAGCCTGTCGCTGGTGGCCGAGCGGGACGGCGCGATGGTCGGCCATCTGGCCTTTTCGCCGATCCGCATCGAGAGCGCCGAGGCGGCGGCCGGCTGGTTCGTGCTCGCGCCGGTTTCGGTGAGCCCGGCGTGCCAGCGCCAGGGCATCGGCGCGAGCCTGATCGAGGCGGCGCTGCCCATGATGCGCGAGCTCGGCGCAGCCGGCGCGGTGGTGCTGGGCGACCCTGCCTACTACACGCGTTTCGGCTTCCACCACGCGCATCGCCTGTCGGTGCCGGACGTGCCGGCCGAGTATTTCATGGCGCAATCCTTCCAGGGCGAGACCGCGGCGATCCCGGCCGGCGTGGTGCATTTTCATCCGGCCTTCGATTGACGGAACCCGGCGGTGCGTCGTCCAGGTTGACTATTCAAATTTGGCCGGTTGAGATGACGAACCGGATCGCGGCCTCGCGCGAACCGGGAGCGCTGCCGGCGGCTTGGCGGGCGGGCTCCCGTTCCCCACGCGGGCGCGCCGGGTAATTCCCTATTTTTGCCGACCTGTCTATACAAGAAGATTCGAGCGCGGGTGCCTTGCGCCAGGCCGAGGCCCTTGCCCGAATCCCCATCGACGACATCACCCGGAGCGCAGCACGTGGCGAACCAGAGAGAGGGCCGTGCGAGCGGCGAGCTGATCGAATCGCGATCGATCGACTACATCCCCGATGCGGAGCGCCACGGCAGCCTCGCCAGCCAGTTCACGCTGTGGTTGTCGGCCAACCTGCAGATCACCGCGATCGTCACCGGGGCGCTGGCCGTGGTGCTGGGCGGCGACGTGTTCTGGTCGCTGGTCGCGCTGCTGCTGGGGCAGTTGATCGGCGGCGCGGTGATGGCGCTGCACGGCGCGCAGGGGCCGCAGCTCGGCCTGCCGCAGATGATCTCCAGCCGCGTGCAGTTCGGCGTCTACGGCGCGACGATCCCGCTGGTGCTGGTCTGCCTGATGTACATCGGCTTCTCGGCGAGCGGCTCGGTGCTGGCCGGCGCAGCCGTCGCGCAATTGCTCGGCGTCGACGAGGTGGCCGGCATCGCGCTGTTCGCGATCTGCATCGTGGTCCTGACCATCCTCGGCTATCGCACCATCCACCTGATCGGCCGCGTGGGCAGCGTGATCGGCGTGATCGCCTTCCTGTTCATGTTCGCGCGGCTGTTCTCGAACCACGATCTCGGCGCGCTGCTGGCCAACCGTCATTTCTCGATCGCCAGCTTCCTGCTGTCGATGTCGCTGTCGGCGTCCTGGCAGATCGCCTTCGGCCCTTACGTGGCCGATTATTCGCGCTACCTGCCGCGCGGCACCTCGTCGGCGCGCACCTTCCTCGCGGTCGGCCTGGGCTCGGTGATCGGCGCGCAGGCCGCGATGGTGTTCGGCGTGTTCGCCGCCGCGCTGGCCGGCTCGCGGTTCGCGCACCACGAGGTGGCCTTCATCGTCGGGCTCGGTTCGAGCGGGGCGGTGGCCGCGCTGCTCTATTTCAGCATCGCCTTCGGCAAGCTCACCGTCACCACGCTCAATGCCTACGGCAGCTTCATGTCGATGGCCACCATCGTCAGCGGCTTTCGCGGCCAGCGCGCGATCTCGCACCGGCGCCGGCTGGTCTACATCCTGGCGATGGTGACGGTGTCCACGGCGCTGGCGATCGCGGGCCGCCACTCGTTCCTGAAGGAGTTCACGGCCTTCATCCTGTTCCTGCTGGCCTTCTTCACGCCCTGGAGCGCGATCAACCTGGTCGACTACTACTGCTTCACGCGCTCGCGCTACGACGTGCCGGCGCTGTCGGATCCCGCGGGCCGCTACGGGCGCTGGAACCGCATGGCGATCGCCGTCTACGTGATCGGCATCCTGGTGCAGATGCCCTTCATCTCGACCAGCTTCTATACCGGCGCACTGGTCGACCGGCTCGGCGGCACCGACATCTCCTGGATCCTCGGCCTGCTGGTGCCGGCGCTGCTGTACTACGCCTGCGCGCGCGCCTCGTCGCGCCGCATCCCCGAGCGCCTGATCCTGCCGGGCGAGGCCGCGCGCTCGGGCGAGTGAGCCCGCGCATGTCGCGGCCGAGGCTACAAAGACGTACAAAATTCCCCGGCCGAGATTCTTGACTGCTTAATCCAGAATCCGTATTCTCCGTCCATGGTCAGACCCAGGGAATTCGATCGAGACGAGGTGCTGGACCGCGCGCTGCGCGTGTTCTGGGAGCAGGGTTACGCGGCGACGTCGACCGACGACCTGCTGGACGCGATGCAGATCGGCCGGCAGAGCCTGTACAACGCCTTCGGCGACAAGCGCAAGCTCTACCTCGAGGCGCTGCTGCGTTATTCGCAGCGCAATGTCTCCACGCATCTGACGCGCCTGAAGAGCGCGGCGTCGCCGCTCGCCGGTATCGAGGCGGTGCTCGCCGGGCTGATCGACGACGGCTGCGATCAGCAGGTGCCCGGCTGCATGGGCGTGAACGCGATCTGCGAATTCGGCGGGCGCGATCCCGAGCTGAATGCCATGCGCGAGCGGCTCGGGCCGGTGCTCGACGCGGCCCTGGTCGAGCGTATCCGCGAAGGGCAGCGGGACGGCGAGATCGAGGCCGAACTCGATGCGAGCCAGGCCGCGAGCTACGTCCAGGTCACCATGCAGGGGATCCAGGTGGCGGCGCGCGCGGGCATCGCGGCGGACAGCCTGCGCGGGATCGCGCGTTTCGCGGTGGAGCGCCTGCGAGCCTGAAGGTCTGACCAAGCGGCTTGAAACCAGCCGGCCGACGTGGCCGGCATTTTTATGGTCAGTTTTTGACTGAATAATCCAGAAAGGAGCGCAGCATGAATACCAGTCCCTTGCAGCAACGCCGTGCCATCGTGTTCGGCGGTTCGCGCGGTATCGGCGCGGCGATCGCGCGCCGGCTCGCGCGCCACGGCGCCGACGTCGCGCTGACCTATGTGTCGGCGCCCGACAAGGCGGCCGAGGTGGTTGCCGAGATCGAGTCGATGGGGCGTCGCGCGCTGGCGATCCGCGCCGACAGCGCCCGTGCCGAGGAGATCCGCGCCGCGGCCGACCAGGCGGCGGCTGCCTTCGGCGGGCTCGACATCGTGGTGGTCAACGCGGGCATCCTGCGGATCGCCGACGTGGCGGCATTTTCCGTCGAGGACCTGGACCAGATGCTGGCCGTCAACGTGCGCGGCGTGTTCCTCTCGATCCAGGCCGCGCTCGGGCATCTGCAGCAGGGCGGCCGGATCGTCACGATCGGCAGCAACACGGCGGAGCGCACCAACTATCCCGGCTCGAGCGTCTATTCGATGACCAAGGCCGCGGTGGCGGTGATGGTTAAGGGCATCGCGATCGATCTCGCGCCGCGCGGCATCACCATCAACAACGTGCAGCCGGGGCCGACCGTCACCGACATGACGGCCGAGCACATCGAGGCGATCCGCTCGCGGATCCCGCTGCAGCGCGCCGCCGACGCCGACGAGATCGCCGCGCTGGTGGCCTGGCTGGCCAGCGCCGAATCGAGCTACATGACGGGTTCGAGCCTGACGATCGACGGCGGGATGGCGATCTAGGCGGCGCGCGTGCGCGACCTGGCGCGGCTTGCCGCACACGATTGGCGATCCTAAACGAACGACGACGTAAAAAAGCCGGCCGCGACGGGCCGGCTGGTCGATCGACGCAGCGGATCGGGCGGCGGCCTTCGGCGGCCGCCGATGCTCAGGCCTCCTCGGCCCAGGACATGTTGTCCCGCGCGAGCAAGGCCGACGAGGCGGCCGGCCCGTAGGTGCCCGCCGTGTAGAGGCGCGGCCGGTCGCCCGGCTGCTGCCAGCCGTCGAGGATCGGCTCGATCCAGGCCCAGGCGGCTTCCAGCTCGTCGCGGCGCATGAAGTGCGTGAGGCGGCCGCGGATCACGTCGATCAGCAGGCGCTCGTAGGCTTCGGCGCGGCGTTCCGGGATCGCCTGCTGCAGGTCGAGGTTCAGGCTCACGGGCACCATGTTCATGCCGCTGCCCGGCTCCTTGGCCAGCATCTGCAACTGGATCGACTCTTCCGGCTGGAGCTGGATCACCAGGCGGTTGCTGTAGTGGCGCGGGCCGTCGGGGATGATCGAGAAGGGCAGGTCGGCGAACTCGATGACGATCTCCGACTGGCGCTTCTGCAGCCGCTTGCCGGTACGCAGGAAGAACGGCACGTTGGCCCAGCGCCAGTTGTTGATGTAGGCGCGCAGCGCGACGAAGGTCTCGTTGCGGCTGTCGGGCGGCACGTTGTCCTCCTCGAGGTAGCCCTTCACCGGCTGGCCGTCCACCGCGCCCGCCGCGTACTGGCCGCGCACCGTGTCGCGCGCGATGTCGGCCGGCGTCATCGGCCGCAGCGAGCGCAGCACCTTCAGCTTCTCGTCGCGCACCGCGTCCGGGTCCAGCGAGACCGGGGGCTCCATCGCGACGATGCACAGCAGCTGCAGCAGGTGGTTCTGCACCATGTCGCGCAGCGCGCCGGTGTGGTCGTAGAAGCCGGCGCGGCTGCCCACGCCCACCGTCTCGGCCACCGTGATCTGCACGCTGCGGATGTACGGCGCCTGCCACAGCGGCCCGAAGATCGGGTTGCCGAAGCGCAGCACCATCAGGTTCTGCACCGTTTCCTTGCCGAGGTAGTGGTCGATCCGGTAGATCTGCGATTCCGCGAAATGGCGGCCGACGTCGTTGTTGATCGCCTGGGCCGAGGCCAGGTCGTGACCGAGCGGCTTCTCCAGCACCACGCGCGAGCGCTCGTTGAGCACGCCCGCGCTCGAGAGGTTGTCGCAGATGGTGGTGAACAGCTCCGGCGAGGTCGACAGGTAGAACACGCGGATCGCTTCCTTGCGGGAGGCTTCGGCCAGGCGCTGGTAGTCGCCGGCCTCGTTGACGTCGATCAGCACGTACTGGAACAGGTCCAGGAAGCGGTCCCAGGCCTGCTGGTCGAAGGCCTTGCCGTCGATGAAGGGCCGCGATTGCTCCTCCATGAACTTGCGGTAGCCGTCGATGCCCCAGTCGCGGCGGCCGACCGCGATGATGCGCGTCTCGGCCGGCAGGTTGCGGTGCAGGTGCGCCATGTAGAGCGCGGGCAGCAGCTTGCGTGCTGCGAGGTCGCCGCCGCCGCCGAAGATGATCATGTCGACGGGTTGGTCTTGTGCGGGCTGGTTGTGCTGATTCGTCATGGGTGGTTCGCGGTCAAAGTCGATGAGCGTTGAACGAACGGCTGATGCACCGGTGCCGCGGTGCAGCGGAAAGTGCTAAGTGTGCACGGTTTTGGCGGGTTCCGTGCATTCGCGTTGCGCAATGGGGCAGCGCAAATGCCGAAACACGCCGTTCGGCGGCTTGTTGCGCGGCTGGCGGCTAAACATGCCCGGCTTCGGTGCAGGGCTGCGGGTCGGGCCGGTTTTCTGGCCGGCTTTCGGGCGGCTGTCGGCGCGAGGGTGCCGCGCGCGTCACCGTGCGTCCCTCGATGGTGACGGCCTCCACGCGCAGTTCCGGATCGAGGCGCACCGTGTCGGCCCAGGCGCCGGGCGCGAGCCGGCCGCGCTCGGGCAGGCCGAGGAAGTCGGCCGGAAAGCGCGAGACGCGGTCCGAGGCGTCGGCGATCGACAGCCCGAGCTTCACCAGGTTGCGCAGCGCCGCGTCCAGGGTCAGCGTGCTGGCGGCCAGCCGGCCGTCGGCGAGCCGCGCGCCGGCCTGGCCCGGGCGCCGGAACACGCGCTGCGCGCCCAGCCGGTAGGCGCCATCGGGCATGCCGGTGGCCGCGCAGGCGTCGCTCACGCAATAGAGCCGGGGGATCGCGCGCAGCGCGGCGCGCATCGCGCCGGCGTGAAGATGGGCGAGGTCGGGGATCATCTCGGCGTATTCGGCATGGGCAAGCGCCGCGCCCACCAGGCCCGGGGCGCGATGATGCATCCCGCTCATGGCGTTGAACAGGTGGGCGAAGCCACTCGCGCCGCATTGCAGCGCGGCCACGCCCTGCTCGTAGCTGCCGCTCGAATGGCCGAGCTGGACGCGGATGCCGCGCCGGACCAGCCGGCGGATCGTGTCGAGCTGCCCCTCCAGTTCGGGCGCGAGCGTCACCAGGCGCACGCTGGCGAGCGCGAGCAGCGTGTCGATCTCGCCGTCCCGTGCCCGGCGCGCATGCGGCGGCTGCGCGCCGAGCTGCCCCGGGTTGAGGAACGGGCCTTCGAGATGGACGCCGAGCAGGCGCGCGCAATGCGCCGGCCGCTCGCGGCGCTCGACGCGGCCGATCGCGGCGGTGGCCTCGCGCAGCTCGGCTTCCGGCGCTGTCATGGTGGTCGCCAGGAAGGCCGTGGTGCCGCTGGCCGCGAGCGAGGCGGCCACCTGTTGCGCGGCCTCGCCGCCGTCCATCAGGTCGACCCCGCCCGCGCCGTGCACGTGCAGGTCGACGAAACCCGGCAGCAGGTAGCCGTAGCCGGGCAGGGGCGCGCCGACCGGCCTGGCGCGGATCGCGGCGATCCGGCCGTCGGCGCCGGTTTCGAGCAGGCCGAAGGCCCAGCCGGAGGCGGTGAGGATATTGTTCATCGGGCGAGCGGCAAGCGGGGCGCGGAAGTGGAGGAGCGCTCATTACACGGCTTGCCGATCGATGCGTCCAATGACATTTATGGCGCACCGTGATACGTTTCGCGCATGGAAATCAACCTGCTTCGCGCCTTCCTGGCCCTGGTCGAGACGCCGAATTTCGGCCGCACCTCGTCGCTGCTGAACCTGTCCCAGCCGGCGCTGAGCCGCCAGCTCGGCAAGCTCGAGGCGCAGCTCGGCGGCAGCCTGTTCTCGCGCGGCCGGCACGGCGCGCAACTGACCGAGCTGGGCCGCCTGTTCGCCCAGGAAGCGCGCCGGCTGGTGGAGCACGCCGATGCGGTGCTGGAGCGCGGGCGCCGCATCGCGGCCGGCGAGCTGGGCGAGCTGCGGATCGGCTTCGGTTCCTGGGCGATCGACCTGGTCGCCACCACCGTGCCGGCGTTTCGCGAGCGTTATCCCGAGGTGCGCGTGCAGGTGAGCGACATGCCGTCGATCGAGCAGGCCAAAGCGCTCGCCGACGGCTCGCTCGACGTCGCCTTCATGCGCCTGACGCGAGACCGCCGGCTGCGCCAGCATCGGCTCGCCAGCGACTATCCCGCCTTCGTGCTGCCGCGGGATTTCCCGCTGGCCGATCGGGCGGTGTCGATGAAGAGCGTGGGCGAGCGGCCGCTGGTGCTGATCGCGCGCGATCGCGCGCCCGGTTTCCATGCGGCCGTGATGGCCTTGTACGAACATCACGGGATCCGGCCGAGGATCGTGCAGGAAGCCGGCGAGTTCCATGCGGTGCAGGCGCTGGTGGCCGCGGGGCAGGGCATCTCGCTGGTGCCGGCCTCGGTGGCGCGTTTCTCGATCGAGGGCGTGACCTTGCGCTACGTGCCGGCCAGCCGCCGCAAGTGGGAGCTCGGCATCGCGCACCGGCTCGGCGAGGTGCCGCTGCCGGCGCAGCGCTTCGTCGAGATGGTGCTGGGCTGAACGCGCCGCTCAGGCGGCCACGCGCGCCAGGTGCTCGCGCAGGCGCGCGATGTCCTCGTCCACGCGCGGCGCCTTGATCACGTCGAAGCAGGAGAAGGCCGGCAGGATCTCGGCACCGCAGAAGCGGTAATTGGTGGTGTTGGCGATGAACACGTCGTCGACCGAGCGGCCGGTGAACAGGTACTGGTCGGGATCGTCGAAGGCGGCGCGCGGCGCGTTCCAGGTCAGCGACAGCATGTAGCGCTTGCCCTGCATGCGCCCGCCGGTGCCGTATTGTTTCGACGGGTCGCTGCGGGTGCGGCCGTCGTCGGCCAGCAGGCGCTGGTCGGCGAGGCCGGCGTTGAACACCTCGTCGGCGTATTTCTTGTAGATCCACGGCGCGCCGAACCAGTAGACCGGCGTCTGCAGCACGATCAGGTCCGCGCGCAGGTGCTTTTCCACTTCCTCCCCGGCGTCGTAGCCGTTTTCGATCACGGTCTGTTCGACCTCGTGACCGTGTCGCGTCATTTCCTCGCGGATGGTGTCGGCCATGGTGCGGTTCAGCGTGCCGTTGGCCCAGCCCGGGTAGTGCTGGGATGCGTTGATGATCAGGGTGTGTTTCATGATGTCGATGGCGGTTTCTGCGGATCGGCTGGCGGGATGCCGGCTGCCCGTTGCCGGGGCGCCCGGGCGTGCCGGGCCGGCGGGCGGCGTGTCGATGCAGGGCCATTATTCGGCGGGGCTCACGGGCGCGGCTGCAGGATTCGCCGAGCCTGCTGCACAAAAATGCGGGCGAGGCGAGCCGGCGATCCGGCTCGTGAAAGCGGGGGAGGCGGCGCGCCGGCGGGCGCGGCGCGCGCGTGCGATGGTTCCGGCCGCCGGGGCCGGCAGCGGCTCAGTCGGCCGCGTGCTGCTCCGCGGCCGACAGTTCGTCGCCGCTGATCACCAGCAGCACCTGCGCTGTCCTCGCGCCCAGCGAGCGGATCCGATGCGGCACCTGCGCATTGAAATACACCGCGTCGCCGGTGCCGAGCGTGACCTTCTGCGAGGCGAAATCGATCTCGATCCTGCCGCTGTGCACGAACAGGAATTCCTCGCCCGCGTGCTCGCGAAACTCCGAGGACGAGAAATCATGCCGGGGATGCAGCATGAAGGGCAGCAGGCGCTTGCGTCCCGCCTCGGCGGCGATCACCTCGTAGCCGGCCGAGGCGCCGTCCTCGCTGCCGCCGCCCATGCGGATCCGCTCGCCGGCGCGCACCACCGTGATCGCCTTCTCGTCCTCGTCGGACGCGAACAACTGGCCCACCTCCACATGCAGGGCGGTGGCCAGCTGCATCGCGACCGCCACCGAGGGCGTGCTCAGGCCGCGCTCGACCTTCGACAGGTAACTCTTGGTCAGGCCGGCGCGCTCGGCCAGGTCCTGCAGGCTCAAACCAAGCTGCTTGCGCAACAACTTCAGGCGAATGGCGCCCACGCGTATCTCTCCAAAAAATCCGGCATCAAATGACACGATGTGTCATATACTACCCGTCGTGTACTCGACGACTTGTCCTTGTCCTTGTCCTTGCTCTCGATCACCCGATGTCCGCCGCTGCCACGGCCGCTCAACCAGGAGAACCGGAATGCCTGAAACCCTGCACTTGTCGAAGTCCGAGCTGGTCGCCCGCTCGCACCAGCAACTCGATACCGCGCTGTCGTCGCGCGACTGGTCGCCTCGACAGAAACTGGCACTGACCTGCCGCATTCTATTTGATGGCGGCCACGATTCGGGGCTCGCGGGCCAGATCACCGCGCGCGCCGAGGATCGCGACACCTATTACACCCAGCCCTTCGGGCAGGGCTTCGACGAGATCACCGAGCAGAACCTGCTGCTGGTCGACCAGGACCTGAAGACGATCGGCGGCGAGGGCATCCCGAACCCGGCCAACCGCTTCCATACCTGGATCTATCGCGCGCGGCCCGACGTCAACTGCATCATCCACACCCATCCCGTGCACGTGTCGGCGCTGTCGATGCTGGAGCTGCCGCTGGCGGTCTCGCACATGGACATGTGCCCGCTGCACGACGATTGCGCCTTCCTCGAGACCTGGCCCGGCGTGCCGGTCGGCAACGAGGAAGGCGAGATCATCTCGGCCGCGCTCGGCGACAAGCGCGCCGTGCTGCTGGCCCATCACGGCATGCTGGTGACCGGCAAGACCATCGAGGAGGCCTGCGTGCTGGCGCTGCTGATGGAGCGCGCGGCGCGCCTGCAATTGCTGGCGCAGGCCGCCGGAACGATCCGGCCGATTCCCGAGGCGCTGGCCAGGGAGGCGCACGACTGGATCACCACGCCCAAGCGCCATGCCGTCACCTTCGACTATTACGCGCGCCGCGCCCTGCGCGCGCATCGCGACTGCCTGGCCTGAGCCGGGACGCCGGATCGCATTTTTTCTCACTTCATTAGATAGCACTCCCAACGAGGAACCCGCAGATGGCATCGCAATCGTTCAAGGGCATCATCGCGTACCCGGTCACGCCGTTCGACCGGCAGACCGGCGGCATCGACAGCGCCGCCTTGCGCGCCGGCATCGAACGGCTGATCGCGGCCGGCGTGCACGCGATCGCGCCGCTCGGCAGCACCGGCGAAAGCGCCTATCTCGACGACGAGGAATGGGACCAGGCCGCCGAGGCCTCGATCGCCCAGGTGGCGCGGCGCGTGCCGGTGGTGGTCGGCATCTCCGACCTGACCACGCGCAACGCGGTGCGGCGCGCGCGCTTCGCCGAGCAGGCCGGCGCCGACGCGGTGATGGTGCTGCCGATCTCGTACTGGAAGCTCGGCGAGGCCGAGATCTTCCGCCACTACGCGAGCATCGCCGAGGCGATCGGCATCCCGGTGATGGTCTACAACAACCCGGCCACGAGCGGCATCGACATGCAGCCGGCCTTCATCGCGCGGCTGGTGCGCGAGATCGGCAACGTGACGATGGTCAAGGAGAGCAGCGGCGACATCCAGCGCATGCATGCGCTGCGCCAGATCTCGGACGACACCATCCCGTTCTACAACGGCAGCAATCCGCTCGCGCTGGAGGCGTTCTGCGCCGGCGCGACGGGCTGGTGCACGGCCGCGCCGAACCTGATCCCGCAACTGACGCTGGCGCTCTACCAGGCCGTGGTGGCGGGGGAGCTCGCGCGGGCCCGCGAGCTGTTCTACCGCCAACTGCCGCTGCTCGACTTCATCCTGAAGGGCGGCCTGCCGACCACCATCAAGGCAGGGCTGCGCGTGCAGGGCTTCGAGGCGGGTGAGCCGCGCCTGCCGCTGCAACCGTTGGCGGAGATCGGCACCAGGCAACTCGGCGAACTGCTCGCGCGGCTCGCCGCCTGAGCGAACCGGCGCCGCGCGAGCCGTCATGGCGAGCACGGCGCCGGCGTATCCGGCCTGATTGTTCCGATGAATGAAGGGGAGAATTTTCGCTTGCGCGCGAAAGCGCCGATCTCTATGATTGAGCAATCACTCATTTAAAGGCGGCAAGGTTTTGGCACGTCCCCGCAGTCTCGACAAACACGAAGCGATCCTCGACGCCGCGGCGCGCGCGCTGGCCGAACATGGCGCGAGCGCCACCACGGCGCGTATCGCGCGACTCGCGGGCGTCGCCGAGGGCACCGTGTTTACCTATTTCGAGAGCAAGGACGCGCTGCTCAATGCCTTGTACCTGCATCTGAAGGACGGGCTGCGCACCGCGATGATGGGCGAGTTCCCGTTCGAGGGCAGTGCCGAGCAACGTGCCCGGCATGCCTGGAACGCCTATGTGTCGTGGGGCGTCGCCGATCCCGATGGAAGGCGCGCGATGCGCCAGCTCGATATCAGCGGGCGCATCGAGGAGGCCAATCGCGTGGCCGGCGCGCAGGGCTTCTGCGCCGTGCGCGACATCTTCCGCGAGCAACTGGCGAACACTGATGGGCTGCCGCAGGAGCAGCGGCTCGCGTTCTGCGGCGCGCTGTTCTCGTCGATGGCGGAAACCACCATGGATTTCATCGCCCAGGAGCCGGGGCGGCACGAAGCCTATCGCGAGGCCGGCTTCCAGGCGGTCTGGGCGGCCTTGCAGGCGCATTGAGGGCAGCGGGGCGGCGCGATGGATGCTTGCGCCGATGGTCACGGAATCTGGCGGGATACGAAGGTCGATCGGGCCTCGTATCCCGCTTATTAATGAGTGAGTAATCATTCATTTCATTGAAAGGAGTCAGGCATGTCGAAAGTCTGGTTGGTGACGGGGGCCGCGCGAGGGCTTGGGCGCGCGATTTCGGAAGCGGTGCTGGCGGCGGGGGACCGGCTGGTGGCCGGGGCGCGCGATCCCTCGCGGCTCGCGGATCTGCAGCGCCGGCATGGCGATCATCTGCTGCCGGTCGAGCTCGACGTGACCGACGAGGCCGCCGCCGCGCGGGCGGTCGAGCTTGCGCGCAGCGCCTTCGGCCGCCTCGACGTGCTGGTCAACAACGCCGGCTATGGCCACACCGCGCCGTTCGAGCAGATGGCGCCGGCCGATTTTCGCGACCAGGTCGAGACCAACCTGTTCGGCGTCGTCAATCTGACGCGCGCGGCCCTGCCGGTGATGCGTGCGCAGCGCGCGGGCCATGTGTTCCAGGTGTCGTCGGTCGGCGGGCGCAGCTCGACGGCCGGCCTGTCCGCCTACCAGGCCGCCAAGTGGG
The DNA here is from genome assembly GCF_011753175.1 of Burkholderia sp. Cy-637. Taxonomy (NCBI): domain Bacteria; kingdom Pseudomonadati; phylum Pseudomonadota; class Betaproteobacteria; order Burkholderiales; family Burkholderiaceae; genus Burkholderia; species Burkholderia sp. Cy-637. Next base: position 135,128 of record NZ_VWWC01000001.1, read on the forward strand.
CGGTGGGCGGCTTCAGCGACGTGCTGGGCAAGGAAGTCGCGCCGTTCGGCGTGCGCGTGTGCACGCTCGAACCCGGCGGCATGCGCACCGACTGGGCCGCGCAGGCCAGGCAGGGTATCGACGGCCTGCTGCCCGACTACGCGCCCTCGGTGGGCCAGGTGCTGTCCCTGCTCGACGCCTACGCGGGGCACGAGGTCGGCGATCCGGCGCGGATCGCGGCGCTGATCGTCGAGCTGTCGCGGCGCGAGGACGTACCGGCGCGCCTGCTGCTCGGCGGCGATGCGCTGTATGTCGCCGAGCAGGCCGAGGCGGAGCGCGCCGAGGAGGCCGCGCGCTGGCGCGCGACCACGCTGTCCACGCAATTCGACGACGCGAAGCTGCCCGAAGGGCTCGACGCGCTGCGGAGGCGGCAATGAGCTGGCGCGTTTCCGACATCCCCGACCAGCGCGGCCGTTTTGCGCTGGTGACGGGCGCGACCGGCGGGATCGGCCTGGAAACCGCGCTGGCCCTGGCCGGTGCCGGTGCTCGCGTGTTGCTGGCCGGGCGCGACGACGCGAAGGGTGCCGAGGCCTTGCGCCGGATTCGCGCCGCGCATCCGCGCGCCGAGGTCGAATACCGGCGCGTGGATCTCGCCAGTCTCGATCAGGTCCGCCGCTTTGCCGAACCGTTCGAATCCGGCGACGCGGCGATCGACCTGCTGATCGACAACGCCGGCGTGATGACACCGCCGACGCGGCACACCACGGCGGACGGTTTCGAGCTGCAGTTCGGCACCAATTACCTTTCCCATTTCGCGCTGAGCGCGCGGCTGCTGCCGGCCTTGCGTCGCGCCGCGGCGCCACGCGTGGTGGTGGTCGGCAGCCTCGCACATCGCCTGCGCGCGGCGATCCACTTCGACGACCTGCAATGGACGCGCCGCTACGATCCTTGGCAGGCCTATGCGCAATCGAAGCTGGCGATGCAGTTGTTCGCCTTCGAGTTGCAGCGGCGCAGCGAGGCGCGAGGCTGGGGGCTGACGGTGACCTCGGCGCATCCCGGCTTCGCGCGCACCGGCCTGCAGAGTGCCGGGCCGAACCTGGGCGGGGTGCGCCGCGCGGTGATCGCGCGGGCGCTGATGGCCGGCGTGCGCCCCTTGATCTCGCATTCGGCAGCCGGCGGCGCCTTGCCCACCTTGTTCGCGGCGACCTCGCCCGATGCGCGGCCCGGCGCGTATTACGGACCACGGCATGTGTTCGAGCTGCGCGGGCCGGTCGGGCCGGCCAGGATCGGCGCGGCCGCGCTCGATCGCGAGGTGGCGGCGAGGCTGTGGGCCGAGTCGGAGCGCCTGACCGGCGTGAGCTGGCCGCCGGCGTGATCGTCGAGCCCCGGATTTTTGAGTTGACGTGACAACCTAGTGTTTCTATATTTCAGGTTGTCGTATCAACTTGAAGGGGGAGCATCATGTCGATTGATATCGAAGCGGCCTGTGTCCTGATCACCGGTGGCGGCGCCGGCATCGGTCTCGGTCTTGCGCGGCGCTTTCTCGAAGGCGGCGCGCGCGTCACGATCACCGGCCGCGATCGCGCCCGCCTCGAACGCGTGGCGGCCGACCATCCGGGGCTGGATATCGTGGCCAGCGACATCGCCGATCCTTGCGCGCGAGAGGCGCTTGCCGCGCAAGTGCGCGAGTCGATGTCCGCGCTGAACGTGCTGATCAACAACGCCGGCATCCAGCGCCGGGTAGGCCTGGCCGAGGACGACGCGCCCTGGGCGCAGCGCCAGGCCGAGATCGACACGCTGCTGTCGGGGCCGATCCACCTGAACCATCTGCTGCTGCCCTTGCTGTTGAGCGAGCGCCGTGCCGCGACGATCGTGAATGTCAGCTCGGGCGGTGCCTACGTGCCGCAACCGTTCGCGCCTGTCTACAGCGCCAGCAAGGCCGCCTTGCACAGCTACACGATGAACCTGCGCTTCGCCTTGCGGCACACCGCCTGCTCGGTGGTCGAGCTGATTCCGCCTGCAGTGCGCACCTCGCTGGCGGGTGACGGTGCCGCGCATGGCGTGGACCTCGAGGTCTACTGCGATGCCGTGTTCGCTGCCCTGGTGGCGGGAGAGGCCGACGAGATCGGTTACGGCCCGACCGCGAGCGCCGCGTTCGAGGCGGCGAAAGCCGGCTATCGTGCGATGTTCGACACCATGGCGGGGCGTTTTCCCGTGAAGCACTATGAGTAAGAAAACGACGGCACGCCTGCAGGCGGACGAACTGGCGGTCTGGAGCGCGGTGAAGCATCTGAGCGAGCAGGCGCTGGCGCGCGTGGGCGCCGAGATCGAGCGCGAGACGGGCTTGTCGGGCGCCGACTTCGGCATCCTGTCGCGGCTAGAGGACCTCGGCGGCGGCGAACTCGCGCAACGCGATCTCGCCCTCTCGCTGGGCTGGCACAAGAGCCGGCTCTCGCATCAACTCACGCGCATGGAGGCGCGGGAACTGGTGGTCCGCCGGCAGGCCGACGAGGCGCGCGGCGTGCTGGTGCTCATCACCGTGGAAGGGCGCGAGCGGATCGCGGCGGCGCGGCCCGTGCATGCGGGCGCGGTGCGCCGCCATCTGCTCGATCATCTCGATGCGCATGAACGGGCCGTGATCGTCGCCGTGGCGGCGCGGCTGGCGGGCGAGGGCGAGCCGTCGGCCTGATCCGGACGAGGCGGTGCAGCAGGCCTGCCCGATCACCCGCTGCCGGGCAACTTGCGCTAGCCGTCCACGCAAGCCTGGATCGCCGCCCCCAGTTTGGCGGCGATCAGCTCGGCTTGCGCCGCCTCCAGCGCCGGCGAACCCAGCCCCGCGCGCAGCACCGCGAAGCCGAGCACGTAGGCCGTGATCAGCGCGGCGCGCGCCTCGGCATCGGCACCGCCGAGCCTCGCCGACAATGCCGCGACGAAGTCCCGATGAAGCGCGGCCGACAGGATCGGCGCGGCGGCCGGGCTGCCGACCGAGCGCAGCAGGAAGGCGAATTCGTCGAAACCTTCCGGCTCGGCTGTATCGAGCGGCCCGAGCAGGTGCCGGGCGACCCGCTCGCCGAGCCCGTCGGGCGGCCCTTCGAATGCGGGCTCGAGCCCGAACGCCTGGTCGGCGATCAGCGCGAACAAATTCTCCTTCGAACCGAACAGCCTCGGCACCATGGCCGGGTCGACCCCGGCTTCGGCCGCGATCTCGCGCACGCCGACCGTGTCGTAGCCGGCGCGCGTGAAGGCCAGGCGCGCGGCGTCGAGAATGCGTTCGCGACTTTGCGCGGCCGATAAACGAGGCGCACGGGGCGCGCTGGATTTTTTATCAACAGTCGTTGACATTTATCTCGGGATGGTTAGGATATCAACGCCTGTTGATAACATGAGTCCGACCATGACGCCAGCCTTTTCCTTAGCAGCATCCGAATCTTCCGATCTTTCCCGAAGGGTCATCCTGGTGACCGGCGCCTCCAGCGGCATCGGCCGCGCCGTGGCGCTGCGCCTTGCCGATGCCGGCGCCCAGGTGCTCGCGACCGGTCGCGACGCCGCCAGGTTGTCGGCCGTCGAGGCCGAACTGGCCGGGCGCGGTGAATGCCTGCCGGTCGACGTGTCGCGTCCCGACGCGATTGCCGGCCTGATGCGCGAGCTGGGCGCACGCCACGGCCGCCTGGATGGCCTGGTGATCAATGCCGGCGTGTCCCCCGGCATCGAGATCGGCGAACTGGATCCGGCCGGCTACGACGCGCTGATGGATGTCAACGTGAAGGGCGCGGTCTTCAGCTTCGTGCATGCGCTGCCCTGGCTCGCCGACGGAGCGTCGGTGGTGTTCGTCGGCTCGGTGGCGGGGCGTGCCGGTCAACCGGGCGATCCGCTGTATGCCGGCAGCAAGGGCTTCATCCGCGCCTTCGCGCGCAACGCCGGCACCTCGCCTGAACTGATGGCGCGGCGCATCCGCGTCAACGTGGTGTCGCCGGGGCCGATCGAGACGCCCTTGACCGAAACGGCGAGCGCCAATCCCGAGATCCGTGCCTATGTCGAGCGGCTGATTCCGATGGGCCGGTGGGGCCGGGCCGAGGAAGTCGCCTCGGCGGTGCTGTTCCTGCTCTCGCCCGCGGCGAGCTTCACCACCGGCGCCGACCTGACCGTCGACGGAGGGATGGCGCATGTCTGAGGCGAATCGACGGGTTGCGCCTTCCGGCGTGCCGCCCTTGCTGCACGGCCGACGCATCGCGATCGTCGGTGCCGGCCCGGCCGGCCTGACCCTGGCCCGGCTGCTGCAGATGCGCGGCGCGGATGTGCGCGTCTATGAGCGCGACGCTTCGCGGCGGTTGCGAGGGCAGGGCGGGTCGCTCGACCTGCACGAGGATTCGGGGCAGCTCGCCTTGCGGCAGGCAGGCCTGGGCGATGCCTTCCGGGCGCGGGCGAGGCCCGATGGACAGTGCTCGCGGATTCTCGACCGGCATGCTGTCGTGCAGTTCGAAACCCTTGCCGAGCACGAGGCCCAGTCGCAGCCCGAGATAGACCGGGGCGCGCTGCGCGACTTGCTGCTTGATTCGCTCGCGCCCGGGACGGTGATCTGGGATGCGCGGCTCGACGGCGTCGAACGCGCCGAAGGGGGCGGCTGGCGCTTGGCGTTCGCGCCAGGCGAGGCGGTGCAGGGCGGGACGGCGCATGCCGATCTGCTGTTCGGCTGCGATGGCGGCTGGTCGCGCGTGCGCCCGCTGCGCAGCGCCGCGGTGCCGGTCTACAGCGGCGTGACCTTCGTGCAGGCCCGGCTCGTTGACGCCGATCTGCGGCATCCCGAGATCGCTGGCCTGGTGGGCAGCGGCAGCCTGATGGCGCTTGGCGACGATCGCGCGCTGATGGCGCAGCGCAATGGCGACGGCACGATCCGCGTTTATGCGGTGTTGCGTGTGGAGGAAAGCTGGCGCGCGCGCGACACCTATGACTGGCAGGACGATGCGCGCGTGCGTCGGGACCTGCTCGCGCAATTTTCCGGCTGGTCGCCGACGCTTACCGGCTTGCTGGCGAATGCCGAACCGGGTTTCGAGCGCTGGCCGCTCTACTGCATGCCGGCCGCGCAGCAGTGGCTGCCGGCGACCGGCGCGACCCTGCTCGGCGATGCCGCGCACATCATGCCGCCCTTCACCGGACGCGGCGCGAATCACGCCATGCTCGACGCGTTCGAACTCGCGCAACGGCTGGGCTCGGATCGTTTCGCCTCGATCGAGGCCGCGCTGGCCGATTACGAAAGCGCGATGCTGGCGCGGATGGCGCCGGAAATCGAGGCGACGCTGGCATCTCAGGACCTGATGATCGCGCCCGATGCGCCGGCCGGCATCGTGGCCTATCTGCGTGGGCAGACCGGCGAGTGAAGACGAGCTGCCCGCCAGGGCGCCCCGTCTAATCCCGCCGCGCTTTTTTCTCCCGTGTCGCCGCGTTCTTGCGCGGCGCTTTCGGTTCGGCGCCGCGCGCCAGCAGCGCATCGCCGTGGATCTCGGCCCAATCGCGCAGCGAGCGGAACACGGGCAGCAGGGCCAGCGAGGCCGCGGTCAACGCATATTCCACGCGCGGCGGCACCTCGGCGTGGACGGTGCGCGTCAGCAGCCCGTTGGCTTCGAGGTCGCGCAACTGCACCGTCAGCATGTGCTGGGTGATGCCGGGCAGGGCGCGGCGCAGATCGCTGAAGCGCAGCTTGCCGTCGAGCAGCGCGCAGAGAATGCCGATCTTCCACTTGCCGGCCACCGCTTCGATGCTGGCCTGGAAACGCGCGATGGTCCGGGCCTGCGGTACGCAGGTATCCGGGCAATCCGTGCCTTCCAGCCGCTCAATGGTCTGGTTTTCCATACTCGGTATCTTGAAACATCGTACTTGCGGGAATTCGCCCGACATCGAGAATGGATGCTAGCAGTTCGCGTACTTCATGTATCGCGGCATCGAAACGGGACCACAGGGAGCGTGATGAATCGGGTGCTGGTGACAGGCGGATCGGGATTTCTGGGCGCGCACGCGATCGTGCAGTTGTTGCGCGAGGGATATCGGGTAAGGGCGACGATTCGGGATCCTGATCGAGCCTCGATGGTGAGGGCGATGATCGCGGCGGGCGGCGCGCAAAGCGACGAAGGGCTGGAATTCGCCGTCACGGATCTGATGCGCGACGAGGGTTGGGCCGAGGCGATGCGCGAGTGCGAATACGTGCTGCACATCGCCTCGCCGTTCCCGGGCGGCCCACCGCGCGACGAGGACGAGCTGGTCCGGCCCGCTCGCGACGGCAGCCTGCGTGTGCTGCGCGCCGCGCGCGAGGCGGGCGTTAAGCGCGTGGTGCTGACCTCCTCGTTCGCGGCGATCGGCTACGGGCACGGCGCGCGCGAGGCGATTTGCACCGAACGCGACTGGACCGACCTGGCCGGCCCCGACGTCACGCCCTACATCCGCTCGAAGACGCTGGCCGAGCGCGCGGCCTGGGATTTCATCGAGACCGAGGGCGGGGCGCTGGAGCTGGCGGTGGTGAATCCCGTGGGGATCTTCGGCCCGGTACTGGGCGCGGATTATTCGAGTTCGATCGGCTTGCTGAAGGCGCTGCTCGATGGTGCGATGCCGGCGGTGCCGAGGCTGGCGTTCGGCGTGGTCGACGTGCGCGATGCCGCCGACCTGCATCTGCGGGCGATGCGCGATCCGCGGGCGAACGGGCAGCGCTTCATCGCGGTATCGGGGCCGGTGCTGAGCCTGCATGAGGTGGCCGGGATCCTGCGGCGCCGGCTCGGCGCGGCCGCGGGCAGGGTGCCGCGACATCGCCTGCCGGATCTCGCGGTGCGCGCGCTCGGCGTGGTGTCGCCCGCGATGCGGGCCATGGCGCCGCAACTCGGTATCGTGCGTCGCGCCAGCGGCGACAAGGCGCGTGAATGGCTGGGCTGGGCACCTCGCCCGGCGCAGGAGGCGCTGGTGGCGAGCGCGCAAAGCCTGATCCGCTTCGATCTGTTGAAGCGGCGGCCTTGAACCACGAGTCGCGATGGGGCGCGCGATCGACGCCGACCACGCAACCGATTCAGCGCACGCGAATTCCCGCCATGATGATGTCCACCAATTGGCGCGCCGATTTCTCCCAGCCCGGCTCGCTCGACACGGTGCCCACGCCGGCGATGGCGCGCAGCACGTCGATCGGCGCCAGCCCGAGGCGGATCTCGCCGCTCGCCGTGGCGCGGTCGACGAGATCCTGCAGCGCCCCGAGGATGCAGGTGGCCGAATCCGCGTAAAGCGCGCCGACGCCGCCCGTCACCGAGTTCAGCACCTCGGCCATGCCGTGCTTGGTCGCCATGTAGTCGACGAACAGCAGCAGCCACTGGCGCAGCGCCTCGGCCGGCGCGTGCGTGTCGGCCAGCCGCGTGGCGGCCTCGGCCATCTGCGTCGTCTCGTTGCGATAGAGGCCCGAGATCAAGGCGTCGCGCGTCGGGAAGTGGCGGTACAGCGTGCCGATCCCGACCCCGGCTGTGCGGGCGATCTCGTCGAGGCTCGCGCTCGAGCCCTTGGCCGCGAACACGGTCTTGGCCGCCTCGATCAGCCGCTGGCGATTGCGTTCGCCGTCGGCGCGCGGCTTGCGGGCCGGCACGCCGTTTTCCTTGTCCTGGGTCACCCTCGAAAATTCCCGTTGATAAGCGGAGATATCCTCCGTATATTTATGCGGAGGATCGATCCGCTTATTTTACGCGACGCGGGTGCCGGCGCCGGCACCTGGGCGTCGACACGATCAGGAGCTCTGCAGATGTCCCAAGTATTCGGAGAATTCAGCACCACCGACGACGTGCTGGCCGGCGTCGACCTGCGCGGCAAGCGCGCCCTCGTAACCGGCGTGTCGGCCGGGCTGGGCGTGGAAACCGCGCGTGCGCTGGTCGCGCACGGCGCGCAGGTGGTGGGCGCCGCGCGCGACCTGGCCAAGGCGCGCTCGGCCACCGAGGTGGTGCGCGCGGCCGCGGCCGGCAACGGTGGCGGGTTCGAGCTGCTCGAACTCGACCTGGCCTCGCTGGCCAGCGTGCGTGCCGCGGCCGACGCGCTGCTCGCCGACGGCCGGCCGTTCGACCTGGTGATCGCCAACGCTGGCGTGATGGCCTCGCCCTTCGGGCATACCGCCGATGGTTTCGAGACCCAGTTCGGCACCAACCACCTCGGCCATTTCGTCTTCATCAACCGCATCGCGTCCTTGCTGGCGCCAGGCGCGCGCGTGGTCAACGTGGCCTCGTCGGGGCACCGCATGGCGCCGTTCTCGCTCGACGACCTCGGCTTCGAGCGCACGCCCTACGATCCCTGGGTGGCCTATGCGCGCTCGAAGACGGCCAATATCCTGTTCGCCGTCGAGTTCGATCGCCGCCACAAGGCGCGCGGCGTGCGCGCGGTGGCGATCCATCCGGGCGGCATCATGACCGAACTGGCGCGCCATCTGCCGGACGACGCGCTCGAGGGCATGCTCACCCAGATCAATGCCGACCTGGCCGCGCAAGGCCAGCCCCCGTTCCGCTTCAAGACCGTGCCGCAAGGCGCGGCCACCTCGGTCTGGGCCGGCGTGGTGGCCCCGGCCGACGAGGTGGGCGGGCGCTACGCCGAGAACTGCGGCTTGTCGAGCGTGACCGATGCCGAGCTGAATCCGGCGGCGCCCGGCGTGCGCGCTTACGCGCTCGACCCGGAGCTCGCCAAGGCGCTTTGGGAGAAGAGCGAGCAGATGGTGGGCGAGCGCTTCTGAGCGGAATGGGCGGTGCGATTCGGTAAATATACGGGCGTAGACAAAATCAGCGTCTTGCTCTTATAGTCTGCGCCTGCAGATAGTGGTCGCACCGCCCTTGATGCCAGCGATCAGGACTCCGATGCGCCGGCCGAGCCAGTGTCGCGGATGACGATCGAGATGCTGGCCGGCAAGCGGCATGCGATCCCGTTCGGCGATCGCGGGCCGGGGCTCGCCGGCCGTGATGGCGTTTTTCCTGGCATCGGAGGTGCCGCAATGAAACTCTTGCTGACGGGGGCGACCGGCTTTGCCGGCGGCCAGGTGCTGCGCCAGGCCCTCGACGATCCGACCATCGAGTCGGTCACCGTCTTGACGCGGCGCGCGCTCGACCTCGAGCACCCGAAGCTCAGGCAGGTGCTGCGCGACGATTTCCTCGATTATTCCGATCTCGACCTGGCCGGTTTCGGCGCCTGCGTCTGGTGCCTGGGCGTGTCGCAATCACAGGTGCGCGAGGATGCCTATGTGCGCATCACGCACGACTACGCGCTGGCCGCGGCGCGCGCGCTGTTCGCCGCGAATCCGGCACTGCGCTTCTGTTTCCTGAGCGGGCGCGGCGCCGATCCGGAAGAACGGCAGCGCGCGCTGTACCGGCGCATCAAGGGACGCACCGAACGTTCGCTGGGCGCCCTGGCCGGGAAGGTCTACGTGTTTCGTCCTGCCTATATCCGGCCGACCGCGATCAGCGGGCCGCGCCAGGACATCGGGCGCTGGCTCGCGCCGATCGGCACCGTCATCTCGTGGTTCGGGCCCGGGCTCAGCGTCGATTGCGAGCAGCTCGCCGCTTGCCTGCTCGACGTCGCCAAGTATGGCGCGCGCGAGACGCTGTTCGAGAATCTGGCGATCCGCGACTGGAGTACGTCGCAAGCAAACGAAGCCCGGCCCGGTGCAGCCGGCGGCGGGCGCACCTGAACCGCCTGACCGGATCATCGCGATCGACATCCGGCGCCGCCGTCCTGGCCGGCGCCGCCATCATTGCGCCGGACGTGCCCGGCGCTCGTCCCGCCTCTTGATTACCTTGCTTTCCCGCACCAATCGCGACGCTCCAGCAGCGATTCCGGAACCGCATTATGCTGGCGGGCGAACGCCGCGGAGCCGGCGGATCCATCCCATCTCCAGGAGCCCTCATGTCCGTTTCCCTGTATGACATCTCGATCCCCGTGCTGGTGCGCGGCCTGCGCACGCTGTCGAAGCTGCTCGACAAGGGCGAGGCCCATGCGCGCGAGCAGGGCCTCGATCCCGCGGCGCTGATCGGCACGCGCCTGTTCGAGGACATGCTGCCGCTGAGCAGCCAGGTGCAGCTCGCCAGCGACGCCGCCAAGGGCTGCGTGGCGCGCCTGGCCGGCATCGAGATTCCCTCGTTTCCGGACAACGAGCAGAGCTTCGCCGAACTGCAGGAACGGATCGCCAAGACCATCGCCTTCGCCGAATCGGTCGACGTGGCGAAGTTCGAGGGCAGCGAGACGCGCACCGTGAGCCTGCCGCTGCGCAGCGGCCCGATCGAGTTCACGGGCCTGGGCTACGTGACCAACTTCGTGCTGCCGAACTTCTATTTCCACGTGACCACGGCCTACGACATCATGCGTCACAAGGGCGTGCCGCTCAGCAAGCTGCACTACCTGAACCTGCGCTGAGCTCGCCGGCGCGAGGGCGGCGCGGGCGCGGCAGGTCCCGCCCGCGTCGCCCGAGGCGCAGCGTGAACGGCCGGACGCACCCCCTACATCTCGATCAGGAAGATCCATGCTGAATACCCGCAAGCTGGGCCGCCAGGGCCTCGAAGTCTCGATGATCGGCCTGGGCTGCATGGGCATGAGCCAGTCCTACGGCAAGCCCGACGACGCCGAATCGATCGCCACCCTGCATCGCGCGATCGAGCTGGGCTGCACCTTCCTCGACACCGCCGAGGTCTATGGGCCCTACAGCAACGAGGAACTGCTCGGCCGGGCGCTGCAGGGGCGGCGCGAGGCGGTGACGATCGCCACCAAGTTCGGCTTCCGGATCGGCGCCGACGGCCGCCCGGCCGGCACCGACAGCCGGCCCGAACATATCCGCGAGGTGGTCGAGGCCTCGCTCAAGCGGCTGCGCACCGACCGCATCGACCTGCTCTACCAGCATCGCGTCGATCCGGCCGTGCCGGTCGAGGAGATGGCTGGCGCGGTGGGCGAGCTGATCGCCGCCGGCAAGGTGCGCTATTTCGGCATGTCCGAGGCGGGCGAGGAGGCGATCCGGCGCGCCCACGCGGTGCAGCCCGTCTCGGCGCTGCAAAGCGAATACTCGATCTGGGAGCGCAACCTGGAAGGCACGGTGCTGCCGGTGCTGCGCGAACTCGGCATCGGCCTGGTGCCGTTCAGCCCGCTCGGCCGCGGTTTCCTGACGGGGCAGGTGAAGTCGCGCGCCGAGATCGGCGAGGGCGACTATCGCGCCACCAACGATCCGCGTTTCCAGGGCGACAACTTCGACGCCAACCTGCGCATCGCCGAGGCCGTCCAGGCGATCGCGGCCGCGCGCGGCGTGAGCGCGGCTCAGGTGGCGCTGGCCTGGGTGCTGCGCGCCGGCGACGACGTCGTGCCGATTCCGGGCACCAAGCGCCGCCGCTATCTGGAAGACAATCTCGGCGCGGCGACGCTGGTGCTCGGCGACGAGGAGGTGGCGCGACTCGACGCGGTGCTGGCCGAGATCGGCGTGGCCGGCGAGCGTTACCTGCCGGCCGGGCTGGCGCTGGTCAATCGCTGAAGCCGAGCAGGTCGCGTGCCGCCTGCCGGCACGCGATCACGCCGAAAACGCGCCGGCCGGGCAGGTCACGGGGCCGGAACGAGCCGAAAGCGGGCAGAAAGCGGGCCGAAAGCGGGCTCGAAGCAGAGCGGGAGCGCGACGCGCGCGAGACGCGAAAATCCGGCTCAAAAACGGACCGTGGTCCCGCAGGCGCCGCCGGCCCAGCCATTGGTGCCGGCGCCGCTGCAGAACACGCCGCAGCCGCCCAGGCCGAGCAGCAGCGCGGCGGCGGCCAGCCATCGCAGTCCTATCCTGACGGTGTGCATCCTGGTGATCCTTCCCTCGAAATCGAATGGAGAAACCGGCGCCCGGCAAGGGCCACCGGACGATCCGATCGAGCATAACGGTTTTCCTCGATACGCGATTTCGATAGTCGAGCATTTGCTCCAGAGGGCTGGCACTTGCCCAATCCCCTGTTAGAATCGCGAGGCCGCTTTGCCTTGAATTGCTCGAATGAGACTGCTTGATGCCCTGGTCGAACAACGTATCGCTGCCGCTGCCGCGCGCGGGGAGTTCGACGAAATCCCGGTCAACGATGCCCCGCCGGAGCTGGACGACGATTTGCGCGTCCCGGCCGAAGTGCGGATCGCCAACCGGATCCTGAAGACTGCGGGTTTCGTGCCGCCCGCGGTCGAGCAGTTGCGGGCCCTGTGCAACCTGCAGGACGAAATGCGCGCGGTCAGCGACAGTGCGACACGTTGCCGCTTGCAAGCCAAGATGCTCGCGCTCGACATGGCCCTCGAATCGCTGCGCGGCGGCCCGCTGGTCGTGCCGCGCGAATACTGCCGCCGCATTGCCGAACGCCTGTCCGAGCGCGTGCTCGACGATGGCGCCGGCGAAGCGGGAACCGCGTGAACCTGCCTGCCTCCGCCGATCTCCCCGATCCGTCCGATTTGCCCGACTCGTCCGACTCGTCTGTTTCCGACGCCGCGCCGCATCCCGATCCGGCCGCCGAGCGCGACCGGCGCTATATGCGCATGGCGCTGGCCGCGGCCGAAGAGGCGCGCGCGGCCGGCGAGGTGCCGGTCGGCGCCGTGATCGTGCGCGGCGACGAGGTGATCGCGCGCGGCTTCAATCATCCGATCGGCGGACACGATCCGTCCGCGCATGCCGAGATGGCGGCCCTGCGCGCGGCCGCCCAGGCGCTCGGCAACTATCGCCTGCCCGGCTGCGAACTGTATGTGACGCTCGAGCCCTGCCTGATGTGCTCCGGCGCGATCATGCATGCGCGGATCGCGCGCGTGGTCTATGGCGCACCGGACCCGAAGACGGGCGCCTGCGGCGGCGTGGTCGATGCCTTCGCCAACCCGCAGCTGAACCACCACACCAGCGTGACGGGCGGCGTGCTCGCCGAGGAGTGCGGCGATGCGCTGCGCAGCTTCTTCGCCGAGCGCCGTCGCGCGGCCCGCGAAGCGCGGCGCGCGGCCAATGCCGCCGCGGCGCTTCCCAAACCTGGCGAGGCGGCTGGGCAGGGCGTCGCGCCGGATTCCGACGACCTGCCGCCCGCGAACTGAACCAGTCGCCGTGACGCGGTTCTAATCGGGCTGACCCCCATTACCGATACGCGACCGATGGCCCACTCCACACTCAAGCCGCGCAGCATCCGCCTGCTCGGCCCTTCCGGCTACCCGCACGATCCCGACGCGATCCGCCGCGCGCTCGAGCGCTTCGGCGCGCAGGGGCACCAGGTGCAGAACGTCGAGGCGACCGAGCGCCGCCACCTGCGCTTCGCCGGCAGCGACGCCGAGCGCGCGGCCGACCTGAACCGCCTGGCCGATCCCTCGCAGCCGCTGCCCGACATCGGCCTGGCGGTGCGCGGCGGTTACGGCGCGGCGCGAATCCTGCCGCATCTCGACTACCGCGGGCTCGAACGCCTGCGCGACCAGCCGATCGCGCTGTGCGGCCACAGCGACTTCACCGCGATCCAGCTCGCGCTGCTCGCCAGGTCGGGCGTCAAGAGCTTCGGCGGGCCGATGCTGTCGGCCGACTTCGGCGCCGAGACGCCGAGCGAATTCACCATGACGCAGTTCTGGTCGACGCTCTCCCAGCGCACGACCACGATCGTCTCCGAGGTGCCGCAGCAGCAGGGCGCGAACGTCTCGGGCACGCTCTGGGGCGGCAACCTGGCGATCCTGGCCTCGCTGGCCGGCACGCCCTACATGCCGCGCATCGAGGGCGGCATCCTGTTCATCGAGGACGTCAACGAACAGCCGTTCCGCATCGAGCGGATGATCTACACCCTGCATTTCGCCGGGCTGCTGGCCGGCCAGCAGGCGCTGGTGCTCGGCCAGTTCACCGGCGCGCGCGCCTTCGACTACGACAACGGCTACGACATGCAGGCCGTGATCGAGCAGGTGCGCGAGGTGGTGGGCATTCCGGTGATCACGGGGCTGCAGTTCGGCCACGTGCCCGACATGGTGAGCCTGCCGGTGGGCGGCCAGGTGCAACTGGTCGCCAACGAACACGGCTTCCGGCTGACCGTCTCCGACTATCCGACCCTGGCCGGATAGGGCGGCGTCGCCGGATTCGATCGGCACGAGGCGGGCAACCGCCTTTTTTTGCGTCCTGATATGCAACTAACGGTCGAATAATTTGGTCGCTGCCAAATTTGTCGTGCCCAATTCAGGCGCATTATTGTTGACAAAAAATTAGGGCAGTCGAGACTGAAAGTCTTGATCGATCTGGTGCTATCCCTCGCCAGTACGCGATTTGGTGCCATGCGCACCGAAAGCAAGCACGTCGATGAACGAGAATTGTGCAAAATCGGCGGGATGGATTGTTGACAATATTTATGTCCGCCCTAGGATGCTGAACATAACGAGATGGCAAACATGACGAAGAAGGAAAGCGTGGCGTCGACGACGACGCCGGAAGCGATCGCGGAACGGATCCGCACGGCGATCCTCGAGCACCGGCTCGCGCCGGGCGCGAAGCTCACCGAGGCGCAGCTCTGCGAGGTGTTCGGCGTCAAGCGCGGGCCGATCCGGCAGGCGCTGGCGCTGCTCGCCACCGACCGGCTGGTCGACCTGGAGCCGAACCGCGGCGCCTTCGTGGCCAGCCCGACGCTGCAGGACGTGCACGAGGTGTTCGAGCTGCGGCGGATCATCGAGCTGGCGGTGATGGAGCGGTTGGCGACGGGACCGGGCGCGAAGCGCCTGAAGGGCGTCGCCGCGATGATCGAGCGCGAGCGCGACGCCTTCGAGCGGCGCGATTTCGCCGCCTGGATCCGGCTCTCGGGCGAGTTCCACGTGGCGCTCGCCGGGCTGACCGGCAACACCACGCTGTGCGACTGCCTGAACGGGCTGGTGGCGCGCTCGACGCTGATGTCGGCGCTGTATGAATCGCACGGTCGCAATGCCTGCTCGTTCGACGACCACGTCGAGATCGTCGCCGCGCTCGAGGCCGGCGACGCGGCGAAGGCGGCGCGGCTGATGGCGCATCACCTGCAGCACGTGGAATTGAGAATGCTCGACCGGCCCGCGCAGGGCACGGTGGATTTGCGCGACGTGTTCGGCGGCGCGGGCTGAGCCCGGCGCGCCGCGCCCGCGCCGATGGACTGACGGAATGCTGACGGCAGCCTCCCCCTGGCTGCCGCACGCGGGCGTGGCCTGACCTCGATGTCCGGCCGCGATTTCAATGACGATCGCGCGGCTCGACCGCGGCAGGCAAGGAGATGTCATGGCTCAGTTCACCATCGCGCCAGGAAGCAGCCCGTATCACGAGGACGGAACCAACGGCGGCGAGCCCGCCGTGCCGGCCGGCTACAGCGAACGTCTCTACAACGAGGATCTCGCGCCGCTCGCGCAGCAGGGCTGGGGCGCCTACAACATCTTCGCGTTCTGGATGTCGGACGTGCACTCGGTGGGCGGCTACGTGTTCGCCGGCAGCCTGTTCGCGCTGGGCCTGACGAGCTGGCAGGTGCTGGTGTCGCTGATCGTGGGCATCGGCATCGTCAACGCGCTCTGCAACCTGATCGCGAAACCCAGCCAGCAGCTCGGCGTGCCGTATCCGGTGGCCTGTCGCGCCACCTTCGGCGTGCTCGGCGCGAACGTGCCGGCGGTGATCCGCGGCCTGATCGCGGTGGCCTGGTACGGCATCCAGACCTACCTGGCCTCCAGCGCGCTGGTGATCGTGGTGCTCAAGTTCGTGCCGCAGTGGATGCCCTACGCGGACGTCCATCATTACGGCTTCCTCGGCCTCTCGGCGCTGGGCTGGGCCGGCTTCATGCTGCTCTGGGTGCTGCAGGCGCTGGTGTTCTGGAACGGCATGGAGACCATCAAGAAGTTCATCGACTTCGCGGGGCCGGCCGTCTACGTGGTGATGTTCGTGCTGGCCGGCTACATGGTCTGGCGCGCGGGCTGGCGCAACATCGGCCTGAACCTCGGCGGCGTGCGCTACCACGGCGCCGAGGCGCTGCCGGTGATGATCACGGCGATCGCGCTGGTGGTGTCCTACTTCTCCGGGCCGATGCTGAACTTCGGCGACTTCTCCCGCTACTGCGGCAGCTACCGCGCCGTCAAGCGCGGCAACTTCTGGGGGCTGCCGGTCAATTTCCTGGCCTTCTCGCTGGTGACCGTGATCACCACCGCCGCCACGCTGCCGGTGTTCGGCGAACTGATCACCGACCCGGTGGCCACGGTGGGCCGCATCGATCATCCGACCGCGGTGATCCTCGGCGCGCTGACCTTCACGATCGCCACCATCGGCATCAACATCGTCGCGAACTTCGTGTCGCCGGCCTTCGACTTCTCGAACGTGGCGCCGCGCCTGATCAGCTGGCGCGCCGGCGGCATGCTGGCTGCCGTCGCCTCGATCTTCATCACGCCCTGGAACCTGTTCAACAACCCGGCGGTGATCCACTACACGCTCGACATCCTCGGCAGTTTCATCGGGCCGCTCTATGGCGTGCTGATCGTCGACTTCTACCTGGTCAAGCGCGGCGCGCTCAAGCGCGACGATCTCTACACGCTGGCGGAGACCGGGGCCTACTGGTATCGCGGCGGCGTGAACCGGCGCGCGGTGTACTCGCTGCTGCCGGCCGCGGCGATCGCGATCGCCTGCGTGATGGTGCCGGCGCTCTCGGGGCTGGCGAATTTCTCGTGGTTCGTCGGCGCGCTGCTGGCCGGCCTGACCTACCGCATCGTGGCGAAATGAGCACCGGCCCGCGCCGGCCGCGGGCGCGGGCAAGCAGGACCCGCAGGACAAGCACGACGAGCACGACAAGCAATCAGGAGACGACATGAAGATCAAGCTCATCAACCCGAACACCACACAGCGCATGACCGAGGCGATGGGGCGCTGCGCGCGCGAGGTGGCCAACGCGGGCACGGCCGTGGTGGCGGTCAGCCCGACCATGGGGCCGCCCTCGATCGAGAGCCATTACGACGACGCGCTCGCGGTGCCGGGGCTGCTGGCCGAGATCGCGGCCGGCGAACGCGATGGCTTCGACGGCTACGTGATCGCCTGCTTCGGCGATCCGGGCCTGTACGCGGCGCGCGAGATCGCGCGCGGGCCGGTGATCGGCATCGCCGAGGCCGCGATGCACGCGGCCAGCGTGCTGGCGCCGGGCTTCTCGGTGGTGACCACGCTCTCGCGCACGCGCGGCCTGGCCTGGCACCTGGCCGAGCGCTACGGCATGCAGCGTTTCTGTCGCAACGTGCGCGCCACCGACGTGGCCGTGCTCGAACTCGACCGGCCCGGCTCCTCGGCGCGCCGCCTGATCGTCGAGGAATGCCGCCGCGCGCTCGACGAGGACGGCGCCGAGGCGATCGTGCTCGGCTGCGCCGGCATGGCGGAGTTCGCGCACGAGGTGGAGCAGGCGATCGGCGCCCCGGTGGTGGAGGGCGTGACGGCCGCGCTCAAGTGGGTCGAGGCGCTGGTCGCGCTGCGGCTGGCCACGGCCAAGCGCGGCGAGTACGCGCGCCCGATCGAGAAGCGCTACGACGGCGAATTCGCGCGTTTCGGCCCCGATGCCGAGGGCCTGCCGGCCGGGGTTCCAGGCGCGGCCGGCAGTGCCGCGAGCGGCCAGGCGCCCGCCCCGCGCGGCGCGGCCGCCACCACGGTCTAGCGCATGCGGCGGGCGCACATACACCGGACGTGACCCGCACTATCCGTTTGGCTGTATGGGCGCTCCCAGGCCTTTTCGCTACACTGGTCCAACCCTCGCATCGGCGCGCCGCGCCGCCTGATCCGCCGCCGATTTGCTGCCGGTTCGCCGATGCGAGCACCCTCAAACCCGGGTCTTCATTCGCATCCAACCATGTCACATGATTCCCACTATCCGCGCGACCTGATCGGCTATGGCCGGCACCCGGTGCAGGCCAACTGGCCGGGCCGCGCGCGCGTCGCCGTGCAATTCGTGCTCAATTACGAGGAAGGCGGCGAGAACTGCGTGCTGCACGGCGATGCCGGCTCCGAGCAGTTCCTCTCCGAGATCGTCGGCGCGGCTTCCTACCCGGCGCGCCACATGAGCATGGAGTCGATCTACGAATACGGCTCGCGCGCCGGCGTCTGGCGCATCCTGCGCGAGTTCGAGAGGCGCGGCCTGCCGCTCACGGTGTTCGGCGTGGGCATGGCGATCGAGCGGCACCCGGAGCTGGGGCGCGCCTTCGTCGAACTCGGCCACGAGATCGCCTGCCACGGCTGGCGCTGGATCCACTACCAGGACATGTCGCCCGAGCGCGAGGCCGAGCACATGCGGCTCGGCATGGAGGCGATCGAGCGCGTCACGGGCGTGCGCCCGCTGGGCTGGTACACCGGGCGCGACAGCCCGAACACGCATCGCCTGGTGGCCGAATACGGCGGTTTCCTGTACGACTCCGATCACTACGGCGACGACCTGCCGTTCTGGATGGAGGTGCCCGTCACGGGCGGGGCGAGCCGGCCGCAACTGATCGTGCCGTATACGCTCGACACCAACGACATGCGCTTCGCGACGCCGCAGGGCTTCAACACCGCCGATCACTTCTTCCATTACCTGCGCGACGCCTTCGACGTGCTCTACGAAGAGGGCGACGAGGCACCGAAGATGATGTCGATCGGCATGCATTGCCGGCTGCTCGGGCGGCCGGGGCGGTTCCGAGCGCTGCAGCGCTTCCTCGATCACATCGAGCAGCACGACCGCGTCTGGGTCACGCGCCGCGTCGATATCGCGCGCCACTGGCGCGAACATCATCCGTATTCCACCACCAACCGAGGCGACGAGGCGGCATGAAGGCGATGCAATACACCTTGGCAGAACTGAACGAAATGGCGGAGGACGCGTTCGTCGCCGCCTTGTCGGGAATCTTCGAACATTCGCCCTGGGTGGCCGAGGCGGCGGCGGCGGGGCGCCCCTATGCCAGCATCGCGGCGCTGCACGCGGCGATGTCGGGCGTGGTCGACGCGGCCGGCGGCGAGCGCCAGCTCGCGCTGGTCAATGCCCACCCGGAGCTGGCCGGCAAGGCGGCGGTACGCGGCGAGCTGACGGCCGAGTCGACGCGCGAGCAGAGCGGCGCGGGGCTCGACCAGTGCAGCCAGGCCGAGTTCGACAAGCTGCAGTCGCTCAATCGCGCCTATCGCGAGAAATTCGGTTTCCCCTTCATCCTGGCCGTGCGCGGCTACGACCGTCACGGCATCATCGCGAACTTCGAATCGCGCGTGGCGAACACGCGCGAGCAGGAGCTGCGCGCGAGCCTCGACCAGATCGCCCGGATCGCGCGGTTCCGGCTCGACGACCTGATCGACGCCTGAGTTTCGACCTGCGGCGCACGGCTCGGGCCGCGCGCCGCGGCGCTCCAGTCGCGCCCGTTTCGGCGGGCGCCGCTCTTTTCACGAACTTCCCATAAGGACCTCATCATGGCCATTCCGCTGCTCGATCCCAATGCTCCCGAATTCACGCGTCGCTACGTGAACCTGGCCGATCCGCGTCTGGGGGCGCAGGCACTCGAGGCGAGCGACGACTTCTTCGCGCCGAAGGAGCGGATGCTGAACCCGGAGCCGGCCGTGTTCATCCCGGGCAAGTACGACGATCACGGCAAGTGGATGGACGGCTGGGAGACGCGCCGCAAGCGCACCACCGGCTACGACTGGTGCCTGGTGAAGCTGGCGCGCCCCGGCGTGATCAAGGGGCTCGACCTCGACACCAGCCATTTCACCGGCAATTTCCCGCCGGCCGCCTCGGTGCAAGCCTGCTACCTGCCCGACGGCACGCCGAACCAGAGCACGCACTGGGTCGAGATCGTGCCGTCCACCACGCTGCAGGGCAATAGCCACCATTACGTGGCGGTCGACGACAGCACGCCCTACACGCACCTGCGCGTGAACATCTATCCGGACGGCGGGATCGCGCGGCTGCGCGTCTATGGACAGCCGAAGCTCGACTGGGAGGGCGCGAGCCGCAGCGAGCTGTTCGACCTGGCCGCGATGGAGAACGGCGGCCATGTGATTGCCGCCAACAACCAGCACTTCGGGCTGGCCTCGTCCATCCTGCTGCCGGGCCGCGGCGTGAACATGGGCGACGGCTGGGAGACGCGGCGCCGGCGCGAGCCGGGCAACGACTGGGCGATCATCGCGCTGGCACGCCCGGGCGTGATCCGCAAGGTCGAGGTCGACACCGCGCACTTCAAGGGCAACTATCCCGATCGCTGCTCGATCCAGGCGGCCCACGTAACGGGCGGCACCGACAGCTCGCTGGTCACGCAGGCGATGTTCTGGCCGGTCCTGCTCGGCGAGCAGAAGCTGCAGATGGACAAGCAGCATTATTTCGAATCGGAACTGGCCGCGCTCGGCCCCGTCACGCACGTGCGCCTGAACATCATCCCGGACGGCGGCGTCTCGCGTCTGCGCATCTGGGGCACGCTCGGCCAATGAAGACGCTGACCATCGAAGCGCTGACGCGCGCGGCGTTCGCGCCCTTCGGCGACGTGATCGAGACCGAGGGCGCCAGGCAGATCCCGATCAATCTCGGCACCACGATCCGCTTCCACGATCTGGCCCGGGTGGATGTCGCCGAGCAGGGCGGCCACACGCTCGTCAACCTGTTCCGCGGCCAGCCGCGCGCGTTGCCCTTCGAGGTGAAGATGCTCGAACGGCATCCGCTGGGCAGCCAGGCCTTCCTGCCCTTGTCGGAGCGGCCTTACCTAGTGGTGGTCGCGCCGGCCGGCGAACTCGATCCGGCGCGGATTCGTGCCTTCGTCTCGAACGGCTGGCAGGGCGTGAACTACGCGAAGGGCGTCTGGCACCATCCGCTGATCGCGCTGGGCGAGGTCAGCGATTTCGTGGTGGTCGATCGCGGCGGGGAAGGCTCGAACCTGAACGAGCAGATGCTCGAGGAATCGCTGTGGCTGACCGAGGAGGCGCTGCATCACGTCGCTGCCTGAGCATGGCGAGGGCGGGCGAGCGAGCCTGGGAGAAACGCGGTGGCAACAAGCAGCGCAAAGGCCTTGCGGACCGAAGGGTTCGCAAGGCCTTTTTGTTGGCGTCGACCTTCGACAGGCGAGCCGCCGCCGGGATGCGATACAGTTCCCTGCCGGATATCGATGCGGTCAGGCAATGGCGAGCAAAAAGGACAGGGAATGAGCGACGACGGACGAACCAGGACGATTTCAAGGGGAACGCCGGAATCCGCGGCGATGGTGGCGAGCGTCAAGCGCGCGATGGCGATCACGGCGGCGCTCAACCGATTGACGTTCGACGATGCGGATGCGGTCCGCGCCCTGTTCCGCGAACTGATCGGCAAGCCGGTCGACGCCAGTTTTTCATTGATTCCGCCGTTCTATTCGACCGGTGGCACCGATATCCGTGTCGGCCGCCAGGTCTTCATCAACCAGAACTGCACCTTCTATGACCTCGGCGGCATCGACATCGGCGACCAGGTGATGATCGGCCCCAATGTCAGCATCCTCACCTCAGGCCATCCCGTCGAGCCCTCGCGGCGGCGCAGCGGCGTGGTGGCCAAGCCGGTGGTGATCGAGAACAACGTCTGGATCGGCGCCGGCGCGATCATTCTCGGCGGCGTGACGATTGGAGAGAACTCGGTGGTCGCCGCGGGCGCGGTCGTCACGCGCGATGTGCCTCGCGATACGCTGGCGGGCGGAAACCCGGCGCGCGTGATTCGCTCGATCGCCGAATAAGCGCATCGCGCGAGCCGCGTCGGCCATCGTCGTCCGCCGGCATCCAGGAAGCACGGAACCAAAAAGGGCTCGCGAATCCGCGAGCCCTTCCTTTTCAAGCCGTCCAAGCGACCGGCTGCCTACTTCGCCGCCCCCGCCTCGAACCACGCCGCGATCTTGGTGCGCTCGTCGTCGGTCATGTGCGTGACATTGCCGATCGGCATTGCCTTCAGCTGCACGGCCTGCTGGTAGATGCGCTGCGCGTTCTGCGCGATCTGCTCGGGCGTGTCGAACATCACGCCGGCCGGCGCGCTGCCCATCATGGTCGGCTTGGCCGAGTGGCAGGCCACGCAGCGCTGCTGCAGTACCGGCTCGATATCCTTGATCGAGAGCTTGGGCAGGTTGGCCGCCTCGGCCTGCGGCGCCACCGGGCGCGGCATGGTCCAGACCAGGGCCAGCAGCATCAGCGCGACGCCGCCCAGCGGCAGGTACCAGAGCTGCTGGCCGCGGTGGCGCATCACGAAGAACTGTCGGATCAGCGCACCGGCCAGCATGATGATCACCAGCACGATCCAGTTGTACTGGTTGGCGTAAGTCATCGCGTAGTGGTTCGACAGCATCGCGAACACCACCGGCAGCGTGAAGTAGGTGTTGTGCACCGAACGCTGCTTGCCGCGCTTGCCGTAGATCGGGTTCGGCGTCTCGCCCTTGAGCATCTTGTCGACCATCTTGCGCTGGCCGGGGATGATCACGAAGAACACGTTGGCCGACATGATGGTGGCGAGCATCGCGCCGACGATCAGGTAGGCCGCGCGGCCCGAGAAGACATGGCAGGCCAGCCAGGCCGCCAGCACCACGTAGAGGCCGACGAAGGCGCCGAGCAGGCGGTCGCGGTTGCCGAGCAGGCGGCAGGCGCAGTCATAGACGATCCAGCCCGCCATCAGGAAGCCGAGCGCGGCCGACACGGCCACCACCGGCCCCATGTCGAGCACGTTGCGGTCGATCAGGTAGGTGTTCGGCGCGAGCAGGTAGAGCACGAAGAACAGGCCGAAGCCGGACATCCAGGTGGTGTAGGAAGGCCACTTCGACCAGTGCAGGTCCTCCGGCATCTCGGGCGGCGCGACCGTGTACTTCTGCATGTTGTAGAAGCCGCCGCCGTGCACGTGCCAGAGCTCGCCGAACACGCCGCGCTGGCGCTGGTTCGGATCCTTGGGCGGCTTGAGGCTGTTGTCGAGGGCGACGAAGTAGAACGATTCGCCGATCCAGGCGATCGCGCAGATGACGTGCAACCAGCGAATCGCGAGATTCAGCCAGTCGGTGATGAAACCTTCCATGAAACTCCTCCAGACAGACTCGAGTCCTTGTTATCGAATGTGGGGCGGGCAGGGCCGATGCGTTGTCAGCTGCCGCGATAGGTGCTGTAGGACCAGGGCGAGACCAGCAGCGGCACGTGGTAGTGCGCGTCGGGGTCGGCCACGCCGAAGCGCAGCACCACGCGGTCGACGAAGCGCGGCGCCGGCAGCTCGACGCCCAGCGCGGCGAAATAATCGCCGGCATGGAACACCAGTTCGTATTCGCCGGCGAGCAGGGCCTCGCCTTCGAGCAGCGGGCGGTCGCAGCGGCCGTCGCTATTGGTGGTGGCGGTGAGCAGCGCGCGGCGCGTGTCGCCGTCGATCGCATGCAGTTCGATGCGGATATCGGCACCGGGGCGGCCGTGCGCGGTGTCGAGTACGTGGGTAGTCAGCTTTCCCATTCGCTTGGTCCTTGTGTGAATGCGAAGAGTAAACGCGGCCTCGATCCAGGGATGGCGGCGGATCGAGGCTCCACGTCGGTGGCTACATACCCGTCGGCGGATCGAAGCGAGCGCCGAGTCGTCATTTTAAGAATGCCGGGGACGCGAATCGGCGCGCGATAGCGAAGATAAGCCGTCGCGCATGAGCGGCGGGGCCATGCCGGCCGGTCGATTCGCTGGCCGGCGCATCGGATCCAACTTATCCCATCATATTGCCGGCGTGAAGCGCGGTATTCGACGACAAGCCTTGCGTTCGGGACGCGCCTGCGCGATGCTCGACCGGTTCGCACGCGGCCCGGCCGCGCGGCGAGCCCCGAAGACGGCGAGCAAGCCGGGTAACCGGGCCACGGGCGTTCGACAGGACGCGGCGGCACGGTTTCCGGCGCCGCCGTTCCCGGTCGGATGCCGCCAGGCCGCCCAGGCGGCGCCACCGAACGGAGAACCACCATGCAGGACCCGATCGCGCGCCATGCCGCGCAAGCTTCCTCCTCCTTCCATTCCAACACCGGCCGCCCCGGCCGCACGCTGCTGGTACGCCATGCCGAGGTGCTGGTGACGATGGACGGCGAACGGCGCGAAATCCGCGACGGCGGCCTCTACGTCGAGGACAACCGGATCGTCGCGGTCGGCCCGACCGACACGCTGCCCGAGACGGCCGACGAGGTGCTCGACCTGCGCGGCCACCTGGTGATCCCGGGCCTGGTCAATACCCATCACCACATGTACCAGAGCCTGACGCGCGCCGTGCCGGCCGCGCAGGACGCCGAGCTGTTCGGCTGGCTGACGAACCTGTACCGGATCTGGGAGAACCTGACCCCGGAGATGATCGAGGTCTCGACGCTGACGGCGATGGCGGAATTGCTGCTGTCGGGCTGCACCACCTCGAGCGACCACCTCTATCTCTATCCGAACGGTGCCCGGCTCGACGACAGCATCGGCGCCGCGCAGCGGATCGGCCTGCGCTTCCATGCCAGCCGCGGCAGCATGAGCGTCGGCCAGCGCGACGGCGGCCTGCCGCCCGATTCGGTGGTCGAGCGCGAGGACGCGATCCTCGCCGACACGCAGCGCCTGATCGAGACCTGGCACGACGAGGCACGCTACGCGATGCTGCGCATCGTGGTGGCGCCGTGCTCGCCGTTCTCGGTGAGCCGCGACCTGATGCGCGAATCGGCGAAGCTCGCACGCGCGCATCGCGTCTCGCTGCACACGCACCTGGCCGAGAACGTCAACGACGTCGCCTACAGCCGCGAGAAATTCGGCATGACGCCGGCCGAATATGCGGAGGATCTCGGCTGGGTCGGCCCCGATGTCTGGCACGCGCACTGCGTGCAGCTCGACGAGGCCGGCATCGCCTTGTTCGCGCGCACCGGCACGGGCGTCGCGCATTGCCCGTGCTCGAACATGCGGCTCGCCTCGGGCATCGCGCCGGTGCGCCGGATGCGGCTGGCCGGCGTGCCGGTCGGGCTCGGCGTGGATGGTTCGGCCTCGAACGACGGCGCGCAGATGGTGGCCGAGGTGCGCCAGGCATTGCTGTTGCAGCGGGTTGGATTCGGGCCGGATGCGATGACGGCGCGCGAGGCGCTGGAGATCGCCACGCTCGGCGGCGCGCGCGTGCTCGGCCGCGACGACATCGGCGCGCTGGCGCCGGGCATGGCCGCCGATTTCGTCGCCTTCGACCTGAGCCAGCCCTTGTTCGCCGGCGCGCTGCACGACCCGGTCGCCGCGCTGGTGTTCTGCGCGCCGTCGCAGGTGGCCTGGAGCGTCGTGAACGGGCGGGTGCTGGTGCGCGAGGGACAGCTCGCGACGGTCGATCTCGGGCCGCTGGTGGAGCACCACAATCGGCTCGCGCGGCAGTTGCTGGAAGCGGCGCGCTGAAGCGGGTTCGGACAAGGGCGCACCGCGCCTTGCGTGGCCGGCGACGCAAGGCGCCGCTGGCCACGAAGGCGCTTCAAGCGTCGATCAACGTGCGGGTGGCCTCGGCCACCAAGCTGCGCAGCCAGCGCACCTCGTCCGAGTAATGGCAGCGTTCGTGCCAGAGCTGGTAGTACTGCATCGGCGGGAAATCGAGCGGGGCGGGCACCACCGACAGCGGCAGGAATTTCGCGTAATGGTCGGCGAACAGCCGCGTGGTGGTGAAGATCAGGTCCGACTTCACCAGCACATAGGGCGCCAGGTTGAAGTAGGGCAGCGTGACGACCACGTGCCGCTTGAGCCGCTCGCGCGCCAGGTGCACGTCGATCGCGCCGCGCTGGCCGACCGAGTAGGGCGTGGGCGCCAGGTGCGGCGCGTTCAGGTACTGGTCGAGCGTGAGCCCGCCGCGCTTGGCGAACGGATGCGTGTTGCTCATCAGGCAGACGATCTTGTCGACGAACAGGTTCGACAGGTGGAGCTGCTCGGGCGGCTCGGGCCAGTTGCCGATCACGATGTCGAGCTTGCCGTCCTCCAGCGCCAGCTCGTAGTCGAAGGCGGGGCCGAGCGAATGGAATTCGAGCGTCGCGTTCGGCGCCGCGTGGCGGAAGCGCTCCACCACGGTCGGCACGAACAGCACGTTCAGGTAGTCGGGGCAGCCGATCCGGTAGCAGCGGATCGAGGTGGCGGGATCGAAGTTGTGCTGTTGGAACTTGATGCGCTCGATCTCGCGCAGCGCGTTCTGCACCGGCTCGAGCAGGCGCAGCCCGTATTCGGTCGGGACCATGCCCGACTTGCCGCGCACCAGCAGCGGATCGCCGGTGATGTCGCGCAGCCGTCGCAACGCGGCGCTGATCGCCGGCTGCGACTGGTTCAGCTTGACCGCCGCGCGTGTCACGCTGCGCTCCATCAGCAGCGTGTGCAGGACGCGCAGCAGGTAGGTGTCGATCGCCTCGCGTTGTTGGCTCATGTTTTCTCCGGGTTATATATCTTCAGGCTGATCGATGGATCATGGGGATATATGATTTTTAATATGGACAGAAATGAGCGTCAAGCGGGCGTAAACCGCAGTAGAGCGGGGTTTCGAGATATTTGAAGGGGAATAGCGCCGTGGCGGGATCGTCGACGGCGGTGCGATCCGCAAGCGCGGCACCTCGCTGTCGAGGTGTCGCGCAAGACCGCAGTGGCGAAGCAGCGGGGTTCAGTCGTCGAGGCGGACGCCAACCTTCAACGTGACCTGCCAATGCATGACCTGGTCTCCCTCGATATGGCCACGCGTTTCGATCACCTCGAACCAGTTCAGGCCGTGCAGTGTCCTGGCGGCCTTGGCGATGGCGTTGCGGATGGCATCGTCGCTCGATTTCTGCGACGAACCGGTGAGTTCGATCAGCTTGTAGACATGGTCGCTCATGATTCCTCCGGAGTCAGTGGACGCATGCGCGAGAGTCGGCAGCGCTGCCGAACGCCCGCGCATCTAGGAGTGATCGGTATGATGGGCGCCGAGTTCAATTCGATTGCGGGGAACGACGTGGAAGCAGGATTTTGCGGGCCGGGACTGATGGGCGCGCCGATGATTCGGCACTGGCTGCGCGCGGGGCACCAGGTGCAGGTCTGGAATCGCACGCGCGCCAGGGCGGAGGTGCTGGCGGCCGAGGGCGCCAGCGTGGCGGATACGCCGCGCGAGATGGCCGGGCGGGTCGAGACGGTGATGCTGTGCGTGCTCGACGCGGCCGCGGTCGGCGAGGTGGTGTTCGGCGCGCATGGGCTGCTGTCCGGCGAACCGGAGCGGCGGCGCCTGCGCCGGATCGTCGATCATTCCTCGATTCCGCCGGCCGCCACGCGCGACTACGCGGCGCGCGCCGCGCAAGCGGGGGTGGCCTGGATCGACGCGCCGGTCTCGGGTGGCGTGCCGGGCGCGCAGGCCGGTACGCTCGCGGTGATGGCGGGTGGCCCGGCCGACGAGGTCGAGGCGGTTCGTCCGCTGATCGCCGCCTATGCCTCGCGACTCACGCACCTGGGCGAGGCCGGCGCGGGACAGACGGCCAAGCTCTGCAACCAGGCGATCGTCACCGCCACGGTGGCCGCGATCGCCGAGGCGGTCGGGCTCGCCCAGGCCAGCGGCATCGATGCCGCGCGGCTGTCCGAGGCGCTGGCGGGCGGCTGGGCCGATTCGGTGCTGCTGCAGACCTTCGTGCCGCGCATGACTTCGGCCGGGCACGCGCCGCTCGGCGCGCTCTCCACCTTCAGGAAGGATGCCGAAACAATCGCCGATGCCGCGCGCGAGGCGGGCGCCGCGATGCCGGTGGCGGGCGTCGTCCAGCAATTGCTGCGCCTGGGTTCGGCGATGGGCCTGGCCGATGCCGACTTCTCGGCCTTCATCGATATCGTGCGCCCGGGCGGGCGCGCCTGAGGGACATCGCGCAAGGGGATGGCGGCGCGTCGCCGTCGTGGTGCTCGTCGCGCGGCGGGAGCGCCGGCAGGCTACCCGGATCGTCAGCCGATACGAAGCGGGCCGCGGTCCTGATCGACTCGCGGCCCGTTCGGGTCCGGCGGCTCAGAGCGAGCGGGGCGTGGTGTCGCCGGCGTTCTGCCGGCTCGCGCTGCGCTCGCCCGCCGGGCCGCCGGCGAATTCCGGCAGGATGCGGGCCCGCGCTCGGCTGGCGAACACCAGGAAGCCGAAGCCGTTCGCCTCGTACCAGTAGCCGCCGTTCTCCAGCCCGTCGAGCGGCTGCTCGAGCGCATGACTGATCGACTCGACGCAGCGCTTGCGCAGGTCGGCGATGGCGGGATAGGGCGGATGCGCACCGCGCACGGTGCAGAGCAGGACGTCCAGGCCCGGCAGCACGTGCGCGTACAGCACCGGCTCGTCCTGAGCCCTGGCGCGCGCGATCTTGGTATCGAGCTGGGCGAACGGTTTCGCATGGCGCAGGACGGCGAGAAACGACTCGTGACCGTCGTCCTGCCCGCGTCGGCGTTTTTTCGGAAAGGACATAAACACTCGCGTCAAAAACGATTGCAAGATTTGTGGCTTTGTCATGCGACCCACCCCCAAACCGGCTCGAGCGCCGCATGCCGATCTTTTATAGCATACGAAAATGCCGGCTTCACGAAGTTCGACGCGACGGCTTCGATCGAGCCGCGATACGCCGGACAGCTGAATGCCCACGATCGTCATGTCGGCGCTGTTTGCGCCTGTGTAATGTCATTGCTAGCTTCATGATAGTCCCGCGAACGCGGCGCGTGCAGGCCTGATTCATAAAAAAGCCTTGTTTCGGTGGCCGAATCGATGAGTGTTTTCCCGCGTATCGCCGCGCGATTTTCGCGTGCGCCGCACAAAAGAGGACGCAAAAAAGCCCGCGCTCGGCGGGCTCGATCGGGCTGGAAGCGCGGTGGGTGATCAGCGGCGTTTCAGTTCGTCGCGAATCTCGCGCAGCAGCATCACGTCCTCGGGCGTCGGAGCCGGCGCGGCCGGCTCGGCCACTTCCGGGCGGCGCAGCTTGTTGATGAAACGCACCATCAAAAAGATGATGAAGGCCAGGATGATGAAGTTGATCAGCACGGTGATGAACGAGCCGTAGCCGAACAGGGCGACGCCCGCCGCCTGCAGATCCTTGTAGGAATCGGGATTGCCCTTGAAGCTGGCGGGGATGGGTCCGAGCTGAATGAACTTGTTCGAGAAGTCGAGGCCGCCCGTGACCACGCCGATCACCGGCATGATCAGGTCCTTGACGATCGAATCGACGATCTTCGAAAACGCGGCGCCGATGATCACACCGACGGCCAGATCCATCACGTTGCCCTTGACGGCGAACTCCTTGAATTCCTTGATCATGCTCATAAGCGGGTTGCTCCAGGGAAGGGGATAGAAACGGGAATGTGCGGCGGCAAGGCCCGCACGGCGATGGCGGACATCATAACGAACCCGATCGGACACCGATAGTTCGTCTGAAAAATGTTAACAAAGTCCCGGCCTGCCGGCAGCCCATGAAAAACGGGCCGTCGCCGGCCCGTTCGATGTTGCTGCTGCGCGCTCGCAGCCCGCGTTGCCCGGCATGATCCCGGGCAGGCGCCCTCAGCTGTTGTTCCAGTCGTCGTCGTTGCTGCCCAGGTCGACGCTGCCGCTGTCGCCGCTGTCGGTGCTCCAGCTGTCGCCCTGGCCGACATCGAAGCCAGCATCGTTCCCGCCGCCGTTGTTGCCGAGGTCGAAACCGCCGCCGCCCGATCGCTGGCGCTGGTCGTCGACGATCACGTCGCGCTCGACCACGCGCTCGCGGCCGCCCGAGAGCGCCTCGCCGAGCAGCACGCCGGTCAGCAGGCCGCCCATGCCGCCGCCGAAGCCGCCGCCCTGCTGCACGATCACGGGCGGCTGCTGCGGTTGCGGCGGATAGGGCGATTGCGGCGGATAGGGCTGGTACGACGGCGGATACGGCTGCTGCGGCTGGCTCAGGCGATCGGCCTCCTGAGCAAACACCGAACCCGAAGCGGCCGCCGGCGCGGCCGGTGCCGCGTTCGGATCGGGGCGGCCCTCGACGCGTGCCTTCAGGCTCGCGAAACGTCGCTCGAGCTCCTCGACCTGGTACGGCGCCACCGGGTTCTTGCCTTTCGAGAGCGTCTCGACCAGGCCGAGCGCATCGCTCTCGACCGCCTCGATCTCGCCGGTCAGCGCCGACGCGCCCGGTGCCGTGGAGATGCGCGCATCGAGCTTGAGCGGGCGCACCTCGTTGAGCAGGTCGGTGGCGCGCTTCAACTGCGCGCGCCGTTCGTTGTCGGCTTCCTGGTTGCCGGCCGCGCGCGAACGGTTCAGCGTGCGACGCAGCACCAGCACGACCACCACGATCACGGCGATCAGGCCGAGCCAGGCGATCATGCCGGGGCCGTGATGCGCGGGCTTGGCGGCCGGCGCGAGCGAGGAAGTCTGCATCGCGCTCGGCGGCGTGGCGCTCGGCATCAGCGCGCCGCCGGCGGTGGCCGAGCGACGTTCGCCCGAGGCGCGGTTCGCGTCGGCGCGCAGCCTGGACTCGGTCTGCGCGAAGGCGCTCGGGGTGGTGAAGTGCAGCGTCGGATCGAGCGAGCGGGCGCGCTCGATCGCGGCCAGCGCGTCGGCCGGGCGGCCTTCGCGGTCGAGCACCTGGCCATACAGATAGTGGGCGCGCGCATTGTCGGGATGAGCGGCGATGACCTGGCTGAGCTGGCTGTCGGCACGTTGCCAGTTCTGCTGGTTGATCGACTGGATGACTTGCTGGAGCGAGGGCACGGCCGCGAACACGCTCGCCGAGGCGACGAGCAGGGCGATGCCGGCGGCAGCGACGAATTTCTTCATGATGGACCAGGCGGCGAGCCTGCCTCCTTGAGGGGAGAGGCCGCGCGGGCGGGAAGGTCCCGGTGCCGCGCGGCGGCCGGTGCGCGTGTTACTGCGCCGGCGTGTTCAGTTGCTTCTTCAGCGCTTCGAGACGATCGTCGACCGAGGGGCCGCGGTTCAGCGCGGCGAGCTTGTCGTCGAGCGCCTTGCCGCTGTTGTTGTCGGCCGAGTTCAGGCGCGCGTCCGAGCGTGCGTTCGACAGCGCGACCTTGTCCTCCAGCTTCTGGAAGTCGGCCGACAGGTCCTTGCCGCCGATCCCGCCCAGCGCAGTGGCCGCGACGTCCTTGGCCTGCGCGATTTCCTGCTTGGCCTGCAGGATGTTCGAGCGCGTGTTGAGGTCGTTGCGGCGCTGGCGCATGTCGGCGATCTGCGCCTTGAGCTTGTCGACCGACGGCTCGAGCGCCTCGAGTTCGTGCGCGAGCGCATCGCGCTCGACCTCGGCATTGGTCTGCGCCGTCAGCGCCTCGCGGGCCAGCGATTCGTCGCCCGATTGCAGCGCGCGCTTGGCGCCGTCCTCGTACTTCCTGACCTTGTCGGCGGCCGCGTCGCGCTTGCTGCGCTGGGTGGCCACCTGGGCTTCGATCTCGATCAGCGAGTTCTCGGCCCGGGCGATGCTGTCGTCGAGCTCCCGCACGATCTGGCGTGCGTCGCGCGACGGATCCTGCACCGAGTCGGCCGCGTCATTCAGCAGGCCCTTGAGCGTGCGCGAAACAGAGTCGAAAAGCGACATGAAACCCTCCATGGATGAAAAACGAAGTGGTCGGCGACCACCTCAGCCGCGCGGCGCGTTCGCGCCCGACATGCCGGCGGATATTACACCACCGGATCGCTTAAACGCCGCTTAAACACGGCGTTTTGCGGGGGAGCGCAGCTCGCTTCGCGCGACGGGAAAATACGGACGAAGGCGGCATTTCCAAGGGGGCGAACACAGATGGATACAATGCTTTCGCGATTGAAAGGCTCGTTGTGCAGACAAGCGTGCTCGATGCGCCGAAGCGGGCCGTCGAGATGGGCACTGAATCGCGCCGCGCGCCCCAGGACGGGGCAAATAGAGGAAATTCTTACAAAAAAACGCCGGGACGCCGGGGCGATTTCATTAAAATGCGCTGTCACGTCGCGGGAACGGATCCCTGCGTGCCGGGGTCTGTCGACGTGCTACGCTCCATCCTCATCGCGTAAAGCCTGACGTATCGATCCACACGCGCGTCACTGCAGTCCAACCGCGCACGCCCACGGTGCCGCAGCCGCGCCCGCCATTCCGACATGCCGATCATCAAACGCCCGTCCGACTCCGAACCCAATTACAAGTTACGCCGCTCGCCTTCCGGTGCGTTCTACGCGGATGAGTCCGATCGCCATGGCGGCGACCACCGGCGCGACCGCGATCGCGACGATCGCGAGCCCCGCCGCCGCTCGATCGGCACGCGCATCGCGCTGTGGTTCGCCGGGCTGTTCGCGGTGGCCGGCGTGATCGGCGCGCTGATCGTCGGTTATGCGCTGGTGGTGATGGCCCCGCAGCTGCCCTCGCTCGACGCGCTGACCAACTACCAGCCGAAGGTGCCGCTGCGCGTCTACACGGCCGACCACGTGCTGATCGGCGAGTTCGGCGAGGAGCGCCGCAGCCTGGTGCGTTTCCAGGACATTCCCGACGTGATGAAGAAGGCGGTGCTCGCGATCGAGGACTACCGCTTCTACGAGCATGGCGGCGTCGACTTCGTCGGCATCCTGCGCGCCGGCGTGGCCGACCTGATGCACGGCGGCGCGCGCCAGGGCGCCAGCACCATCACCATGCAGGTGGCGCGCAACTTCTTCCTGTCGAGCGAGAAGACCTACACGCGCAAGATCTACGAGATGCTGCTCGCGTACAAGATCGAGAAGACCCTGAGCAAGGACCAGATCCTCGAGCTGTACATGAACCAGATCTACCTGGGCCAGCGCGCCTATGGTTTCGCCGCGGCCGCGCGCGTGTATTTCGGCAAGGACCTCAAGGACATCACGCTGGCCGAGGCGGCCATGCTGGCCGGGCTGCCCAAGGCGCCCTCGGCCTACAACCCGGTGGTCAATCCCAAGCGCGCCAAGGTGCGCCAGGAGTACATCCTGCAGCGCATGCGCGATCTCGGCTACATCACGCCGCAGCAGTATGACCAGGCCGTGAAGGAGGAGATCCACACGCGCACGCCGGGCAACCAGTACGCGGTGCATGCCGAGTTCATCTCGGAGATGGTGCGCCAGATGATGTACGCGCAGTACAAGGACGAAACCTATACGCGCGGGCTGACGGTCACCACCACCATCAACTCGGCCGACCAGGAAGCGGCCTACCAGGCGGTGCGCCGCGGCATCCTCGACTACGAGCGCCGTCACGGCTATCGCGGCCCGGAAGGCTTCATCGCGCTGCCGGCGCCCGGCGATTCGCGCGACGAGGCGATCGACGACGCGCTGGCCGACCATCCCGACAACGGCGACCTGCAATCGGCGGTGGTCACCGCGGCCTCGCCCTCGGCGGTGCAGGTGCAGTTCGTCGGCGGCGAGAGCGCCACCGTGAACGGCGCGAACCTGCGCTTCGTGGCGGCAGCGTTGAGCCCGCGCGCGAGCGACGCGCTGCGCATCAAGCCCGGCTCGATCGTGCGCGTCACCAAGGACAGCAAGGATGCCTGGCAGGTCTCGCAACTGCCGCAGGTGGAAGGCGCGCTGATCGCGCTGACGCCGCAGGACGGCGCGATCCGCTCGCTGGTGGGCGGCTTCGATTTCAACAAGAGCAAGTTCAACCACGTCACGCAAGCCTGGCGCCAGCCCGGTTCGAGCTTCAAGCCCTTCATCTACTCGGCCTCGCTCGAGAAGGGCCTGGGGCCGGCGACCATCATCAACGACGCGCCGCTGTACTTCCCGCCGAGCACGCCGGGCGGCACCGCCTGGGAGCCGAAGGACGACGACCAGCCCGACGGCCCGATGTCGATGCGCGATGCGCTGCGCCGCTCGAAGAACCTGGTCTCGATCCGGATCCTGGCCTCGATCGGCACCAAGTACGCGCAGGATTACGTGACGCAGCGCTTCGGCTTCGATCCGTCCAAGACGCCGCCCTACCTGCCGATGGCGCTCGGCGCCGGGCTCGTCACGCCGCTGCAGTTGGCGGGGGCCTACTCGGTGTTCGCCAACGGCGGTTTCCGCGTCGATCCCTACCTGATCGCGGAAGTGGACGACGCGCACGGCCAGCCGCTGCAGAAGGCGCAGCCGGCGATCGCCGGCAGCAACGCGCAGCGCACCGTCGACGCGCGCAACGCCTACGTGATGAACAGCCTGCTGCACACGGTGGCCACCGCCGGCACCGGCGCCGGTTCGAACGTGCTGGGCCGCGGCGACCTGCAGGGCAAGACGGGTACCACCAACGACGCCAAGGACGGCTGGTTCGCCGGTTACCAGCAGTCGCTGGTGGCGGTCGCGTGGATGGGCTACGACCAGCCCAAGAGCCTGGGCAGCCGCGAATTCGGCGCCCAGCTGGCCCTGCCGATCTGGGTCAACTACATGCGCACCGCCCTGCGCGGCGTGCCCGAGCAGCAGATGGCGATGCCCGACGGCCTGACCACCATCGACGGCGAGCTGTACTTCGCCGATCACACGCCAGGCAACGGCTTCGTCTCGAACGTCGACATCAACGAGGCCGGCAACCCGATCAATGCCAATGACGCGCTCGGCGCGGCGGGCGCGGCGGGTCTCACGCCGCCGCCGGTCACGCAGCAGGAACGGCAGCAGATCATGGACATGTTCGAGGGCAACAAGCCCTGACGAAAGAAGGTGCCCGCCGCGGCAGGCGGGCACCGCGAGAAATGGCGAAAGCCCGGCAGATCCTGCCGGGCTTTTTTTCGTCCCGGCGCTTTGCGCGGATGCGCCTGGAGGCAGCCGCGCGGGGCGGGACGCGATCAGAACGCCGCGCAGATATCCGTGACGAGCAGCCCGACCGATTGCTGCCGGAAGCGCTGCTTGTAGGCGTCGCGCACGTCGTCGAGCGCCTGGCGCGTGGTGGAGGTGGGCGGTGCGACCAGGCGGATCACGAAGGAGGCTTCGCGCACGATCGCGCCGGTTTCGCGATCGCGCCAATGGCCCTGCGTATCCCATTGCGTGAGGCCGTCGGGGAAGCGCGGCGTGACGATCTCGGCGACGAAGGCGCTGCGCTCGGCATCGGTGACCGGGCCGCGGCCGGCGATATCGCGGCCGAACATCAGTTCGGCCTGCCAGGCGGGATGGGTGCCGGCCGCATCGCAGGCGGGCGGGTTGTCGGGCGCGGCGCCCGCCTGCGAGGTGGCCGGCAGCGGCGCGCAGGCGGCGAGCCAGCCCGCGCTCGACAACACGATGGCGAGGCGCAGCGAGCGGCGTGCCGCGGGTAGGGAGGGCGAGGCCGAGGTCGACCTCGGGCTCGACGCGGAAACCGGATCACGGCGGGACGGCTTGACGAGCATCGCGAGACTCCTTTCTTTGGCGAAGGCTGGACGGCGATACCGGTTCGCATGGCGCGGCGCACCGGCTCGTGCTGCGAGTCTGCTCTCGCGCGGGCAGGCGGTCGACGGCCTCGACCGATGCTGCGCGATTTATCCACAGTTTGTGTTGAGATCCTTGTTGATAAGCCCGGGGAAGGCGCCCCAAGCCCTTGAGCGCACAAGGAATTTCCGGCGAGGATGCGGCACGGGCAGGGGCTGAGTCAAGCGCGGCGCGAAACCGGCCGCGGCGGCGCCCTGCGCATTTCGTGACCGATTCGAGGCAGCGCGGCGAAAGCCTGACCGATCAAGCACTTGGCTCGCTTGTCAGGCGCTTGTCCACAGGTTCTTCAACACAAGCTGGGGATATCGTCGCGCCCCTGGCGCTCAGTGGCCGCGCCGGGCGTCCTCGAGATGCGCGGCGAAGCGCGGCGCCTCGATGTTCGAGCCGGCCAGCAGCACGCCCACGCGCCGGCCCTGCAGGGTTTCGCGCAGCGGCCCGAGCAGGGCCGCGATCGGCGCGGCGCAGGCCGGCTCGACGGCGGTCTTGAGATGCGTGAACAGGTACAGCATGGCCGCGCGCAAGGCATCGTCGCCGACCGTGACGAGCCGCTCCAGATGGCGCCGGCACAGCTCGTAGCTGTATTCCTCGGTGTGCGTGGCGGCGGCCAGCGCGTCCGCGATGGTGCGCGGCGCGCGCGCCTCGACCGGCCGGTTGGCCGCGAAGCTGCGGCTCATCACGTCGGCGCCGGTGGGCTCGACGCCATATACGCGCACCCGCGGATTGGCCAGCCGCAGCGCGGTGGCTAGGCCGGCCGCCAGGCCGCCGCCGCCGACCGGCACGATCACCGCGTCGAGGTCGGGTGCCTGGGTGGCCCATTCGTAGCCGAGCGTGGCGGTGCCGAGGATGGTGCGATAGCCGTTGAAGGGATGGATGAACTGCCGGCCTTCCTCGGCCTCGATGCGCCGCACCAGCTCGAAGGCGTCGGCGCGGCCGGCCGCGAGCACCACCTCGGCGCCGTACTGGCGGCACAGCGCGAGCGGCGCGGCGCCGGCGCTGTCGAGCATCACCACCTTGGCGCTCAGGCCGAGCCGCATCGCCGCGTAGGCGACGGCGGTCGCATGGTTGCCCGATGACACGCAGGTCACGCCGATGCGCTTTTGCGGCTCGCTCAGCGCCAGCAGGTTGGCGAAGGCGCTGCGCAGCTTGAAGCTGCCGCTGGCCTG
This sequence comes from Burkholderia sp. Cy-637, assembly GCF_011753175.1. Classification (NCBI taxonomy): domain Bacteria; kingdom Pseudomonadati; phylum Pseudomonadota; class Betaproteobacteria; order Burkholderiales; family Burkholderiaceae; genus Burkholderia; species Burkholderia sp. Cy-637. Next base: position 171,492 of record NZ_VWWC01000001.1, read on the forward strand.
CAGCAGCTCGAACTTGAGGTTGACGTGGGTGCCTTCCAGCGCCGGCAGGTCGGCACGCTCGAACACCGGCGTGCGCGAGACCCAGGGCGTCAGCGCGAAGTGCTCGGCGGCGATGTCGTCGAGCGTGGGGATCGGTTCGCCGTTGATGGCGGCGTGGGCGGTAGGGGGAGCGAGAGTCGACATGGCGGCGGGCGGGGCACCCGCCGCGAACGGCGAGTGCCGTATCGGGCGGATCAGGCGAGGGTCATGCTGTAGATGAACTTGCGCAGGAAGCGTTCGCAGCCGTCGAGCTGGGCCAGCTCGACGTATTCGTTCGGCTTGTGCGCCTGCTCGATGTTGCCGGGCCCGCAGACCACGCTCGGGATGCCGGCATTGGCGAACAGGCCCGCCTCGGTGCCGTAGGCGACCTTGCGCTGCGATTGGTCGGCGCTCAGCGCGCGCACCAGCTGCGTGATCGCGGCCTGCTCGTCGGCGTCGAGCCCCGGCGCCGAGGCGATCTTCGAGATCTCGATGGCCGCGTCGGGATGCTCGCGGCGCATCTTCGGCAGCAGCGTATCGCGCGCATAGGCGTCGATCTTCGCGAAGATCGCATCGGGATCGAGCGTCGGCAGGTTGCGGAATTCGAAGGAGAAACGGCATTCGGCCGGCACCGTGTTGATCGCGTTGCCGCCCTGGATCTGGCTGGTCTGCGCGGTGGTGAACGGCACGTCGTAGAGCTCGTCGAAGGGGCCCTTGGCGCGGAATTCGTCGGCGATGTCGCGGATATGGCAGATCAGCCGCGCCGCGTACTCGATCGCGTTGAGCCCCTTGGGCGTCAGCGAGGAATGGGCGGCGTGCCCGCGCACGCAGCAGCGATAGGTGTTGATGCCCTTGTGGGCGATGATTGGGCGCATGCTGGTCGGCTCGCCGACGATGCAGCCGCTGGGGTTGAGGCCGCGCTGCTTGAGGTCGGCGATCAGCAGCGGGGCGCCGGCGCAGCCGATTTCCTCGTCGTAGGACAGCGCGAGATGGATCGGCTTGGCGAGCCTGGCGGCCTGCATCTCGGGCACCAGCGCGAGCGCCGCGCCGATGAACCCCTTCATGTCGCAGGTGCCGCGGCCGTACAGCCGGCCGTCGCGGATCGCCGGCTTGAACGGGTCGCTGTCCCAGTCCTGGCCGTCGACCGGCACCACGTCGGTGTGCCCGGACAGCACCACGCCGCCGTCGGTGGCGCCGTCGTGGGCGGGGATCGTCGCGAACAGGTTGGCCCAGCCCTCGCGCTTGTCGTGCGTCAGCGTCGAGGCGATACCGCGCTCGGCCAGCGCGTCGCGCACGGTTTCGATCAGGCCGAGGTTCGGTACGCGGCTGGTGGTGTCCATCGCGACCAGGTCGCGGACCCAGTCGAGGCTGATGGGGCTATCGGAGGCGGGAGCGGCGGTGTGGGCGGGCGGCGCGGCGGCGTCGACGGAACGCATGGTGAAACTCCGGATGGCAATACGAAAATCATACGTCAAAAACGCCGCGGCCCGCGTTCGCGGGCCGCCTTGCGCTGCAGCACGATTTTCGCCGGGCCAGCGGACGATCCGCCATTTCCGGCGCGGGCGGCGGGATTCGCCGTTGGCGTCGGGACCCGTCGTCGCTCGCCACCCGCCGCCGCCGTCCGTCGCGGATTCGCCGTTTCAGCGTGCGCCGGCTTTCTGTCCGCCCGAGGGCAGGCCCAGCGCGCGCAGCGTTTCCTTGACGGTCGACACGCGGATCGCCAGGTCGGGCGTGCGCGTCTCGATGCGCAGCTTGTCCTGGCCGGCGAGCTTGACGTGCTTGTGCTTCTGCACCATCTCGATGATGCGCATCGGATCGATCGGCGGGCTCGGCACGAACTGCAGGCCGATCACGGCCTCGCTCGCGTCGATCTTGCTGATGCCCAGCGGCTTGGCCGCCAGCCGCAGCCGGTGCGTCTCGACCAGCGCGTTGGCCTGCTGCGGCAGCTTGCCGAAGCGGTCGATCAGCTCCTCCTGGATCGCGTCGATCGACTCGCCGTCCTCGCAGTTCGCCAGGCGCTTGTAGAGCGACAGGCGTTCCTGCACGTCGGCGCAGTAATCGGCCGGCAGGATCGCCGGCGTATGCAGGTTGATCTCGGTGGTGGCCGCCAGCGGCGCGAGCAGGTCCGGCTCGCGGCCGTTCTTGAGCGCCTTGACCGCGTCGTTGAGCATGTCGGTGTAGAGCTGGAAGCCGATCTCGTGGATCTCGCCCGATTGCTTGTCGCCGAGCACCTCGCCGGTGCCGCGGATCTCCAGGTCGTGCATCGCCAGGTAGAAGCCCGAGCCGAGTTCCTCCATCTGCTGGATCGCCTCGAGCCGGCGCTGCGCCTGCTTGGTCAGCGACTGCGGATCGTGCACCAGCAGGTAGGCATAGGCCTGGTGGTGCGAGCGGCCGACGCGCCCGCGCAACTGGTGCAGCTGGGCCAGGCCGAACTTGTCGGCGCGGTGCATGATGATGGTGTTCGCGCTCGGCACGTCGATGCCGGTCTCGATGATGGTGGTGCAGAGCAGGACGTTGGCGCGCTGGCCGACGAAGTCGCGCATCACGCGCTCGAGTTCGCGCTCGTGCATCTGGCCGTGGGCGATCGCGATGCGCGCCTCGGGCACCAGCTCCTCGAGCATGGCCTTGCGGTTCTCGATGGTCTCGACCTCGTTGTGCAGGAAGTAGACCTGGCCGCCGCGCTTCAATTCGCGCAGCATCGCCTCGCGGATCACGCTGTCCTCCTCGCGCCGCACGAAGGTCTTGATCGCCAGCCGCTTCTGCGGCGCGGTGGCGATCACCGAGAAGTCGCGCAGGCCTTCCAGCGCCATGCCCAGCGTGCGCGGGATCGGCGTGGCGGTCAGCGTCAGCACGTCGACCTCGGCGCGCAGCGCCTTGAGCGCCTCCTTCTGGCGCACCCCGAAGCGGTGCTCCTCGTCGATGATCACCAGCCCGAGCCGCTTGAACTGCACGTCCGAGGACAGCAGCTTGTGGGTGCCGATCACGATGTCGACGCTGCCCTCGTTGATCTGGCCGATCGCGGCATTGACCTCCTTGGTCGACTTGAAGCGCGACAGCTCGGCCACCCGCACCGGCCAGTCGGCGAAGCGGTCGATGAAGGTCTGCGTATGCTGCTCGGCCAGCAGCGTGGTGGGCGAGAGCAGGGCCACCTGCTTGCCGCCCATCACGGCGATGAAGGCCGCGCGCAGCGCCACCTCGGTCTTGCCGAAGCCGACGTCGCCGCACACCAGGCGGTCCATCGGCTTGCCGCTGGTCATGTCGCCGATCACGGCCGCGATCGCGGCGGCCTGGTCGGGCGTTTCCTCGAAGCCGAAGCTTTCGGCGAACTTCACGTAGTCGCGCGGCTCGAGCGCGAAGGCATGGCCCTCGCGCGCGGCGCGGCGCGCATAGAGGTTGAGCAGCTCGGCCGCGGTATCGCGGATCTGCTGCGCGGCCTTGCGCTTGGCGCGCTCCCATTGGCCGGAGCCCAGCGAGTGCAGCGGCGCGCTGTCGGGATCGGCGCCGCTGTAGCGCGAGATCACGTGCAATTGCGAGACCGGCACGTAGAGCTTGCTCTCGCCGGCGTATTCGAGATGCAGGAATTCGGTGTCGCCCTCGCCGAGATCCATCGACACCAGCCCCATGTAGCGGCCGATGCCGTGCTGCGTATGCACCACCGGATCGCCGACCTTGAGCTCGGAGAGGTCGCGCACCATCGCGTCGACGTTGCTGGCCTGCTCCTGGCGGCGCCGGCCCGCGCGGCGGCCGGTGGCGCCGTACAGCTCGGTCTCGGTGACGATCGCGTAAGCCTCGCCGGGCACCGCGAAGCCGCTGGTCAGCGGCGCCACGCCGAGCGCGAAACGCTCGTCGCTGGCGAGCCACGAGGCGTAGCTGTCGTTGCCGACCGGGCGCAGCCCATGCTCGGCGAACAATTGCGCGATGGTCTCGCGGCGGCCCGCCGACTCGACCGTGAACAGCACGCGGTTGGGCGTGCTCGCGAGGTAGGCGCGCAGCGTGGCGAGCGGATCCTCGGCCTGGCGCTCCAGCGCCAGCGGCGGCAGCGCGGTGGCCCAGCCGCCCGGCGCCTGGGCCGGCAGCACCACGCGCGCGAAGGGCTTGGCGAGCGTGTAGAAATCGTCGTCGGACAGGAACAGGCGCTGCGGCTCGAGGATCGGCCGCTCGCGGTCGTGCGAGAGGAAGTTGTAGCGCTGTCTGGTATCGGCCGTGAAGCGGCGGATCGCGGTGTCCAGGTCGCCGCTGAACACCAGGTGCGCGCGCGGCGGCAGGTAGTGGAACAGCGTGGCGGTGTCCTCGAAGAACAGCGGCAGGTAGTACTCGATGCCGGCCGAGGGCACGCCGTTGCCGATGTCGCGATAGATCGGCGCGCGGCTCGGGTCGCCCTCGAAGGTCTCGCGCCAGCGGCTGCGGAAGGCGGTGCGGGCCGCCTCGTCGAACGGGAATTCGCGGCCCGGCAGCAGGCGCACGTCGCGCACCGGGTAGAGGCTGCGCTGCGTGTCGGGATCGAAGGCGCGGATCGAGTCGACCTGGTCGTCGAACAGGTCGATCCGGTAGGGCAGCGGCGAGCCCATCGGGAACAGGTCGATCAGCGAGCCGCGCACGCAGTATTCGCCCGGGCGCACCACCTGGCTGACGTGCTCGTAGCCGGCCAGCGTCAGCTGCGCCTTGAACCTGGCCTCGTCGAGCCGCTCGCCCTGGGTGAAGGCGAAGGTGTAGGCGGCCAGGAAGGCGGCCGGCGGCATCCGGTAGAGCGCCGTGGTGGCCGGCACCAGCAGGATGTCGCAGCGCCCCTCGCCGAGGTCGTGCAGGGTGGCCAGCCGCTCCGAGACCAGGTCCTGGTGCGGCGAGAAGGTGTCGTAGGGCAGGGTTTCCCAATCGGGCAGGAGGCTCACGCGCGCGTTCGGCGCGAAGAAGCCGATCTCCTGCGAGAGCCGCTGCGCGTCGACGGCATTGGCGCAGATCACCGCGACCAGCGGCACCTCGCCCTGGTGGGCGGACAGGTAGCGGGCGATCGCGAGGGCGTCGGCGGAGCCGTGCGCGCCGTCGAAGGCGAAGCGCTGGCCCGGTTTCACGAGTGCGACGGGGGACGACGGGGTGCTGGCGTTTTCTGGCATGGACGAGGCTGGAATGGCGTGCGCCGGGGCGCGGCGAGCGGCACGGCGGCCGAGGCGAAAGACCTATTATAAAATCCGTGATTCGATTTCCCTATTACCGGCGTTCGCTCTCGTGACTCCCCGACTTTTCGCCCTGATTCCCTGCGCCGGCACCGGCAGCCGCTCCGGCTCGGCGCTGCCCAAGCAGTACCGCACGCTCGCCGGTCGCGCGCTGCTGCACTATACGCTGGCCGCCTTCGACGCGCTCAGCGAACTCGCGCAGACCCTGGTGGTGATCTCCCCCGACGATCCGCATTTCGACGCGCGTCGCTTTTCCGGCCTGCGCTTCGCGGTCAGCCGCTGCGGCGGCGCCTCGCGCCAGGCCTCGGTGCTCAACGGGCTGATGCAGCTCGTCGAATTCGGCGCGACCGACGCGGACTGGGTGCTGGTGCACGACGCGGCGCGCCCCGGCATCACGCCGGCGCTGATCCGCACGCTGATCTCCACGCTCAAGGACGACCCGGTGGGCGGCATCGTCGCGCTGCCGGTGGCCGACACGCTCAAGCGCGTGCCGGCCGGCGGCGACGAGATCGCCCGCACCGAGGCGCGCGACGGGCTGTGGCAGGCACAGACGCCGCAGATGTTCCGCATCGGCATGCTGCGCGAGGCGATCCTCGCCGCGCAGCGCGACGGCCACGACCTGACCGACGAGGCCAGCGCGATCGAATGGGCCGGCCACGCCCCGCGCGTGGTGCAGGGCAACCTGCGCAACTTCAAGGTCACGTACCCCGAGGATTTCGACCTGGCAGAGGCATTCCTGTCGCGGCCGGCGAACGCCTCCTGATCCACCTTCACCACGAACCAGACCCAGCATGGACATCAGAATCGGACAAGGCTACGACGTACACAAACTGGTTCCCGGCCGGCCGCTCATCATCGGCGGCGTGACCATCCCCTACGAGCGCGGCCTGCTCGGCCACTCGGACGCCGATGTGCTGCTGCACGCGCTGACCGACGCGCTGTTCGGCGCGGCCGCGCTCGGCGACATCGGCCGGCACTTCTCGGATACCGACGCGCAGTTCAAGGGCGCCGACAGCCGCGTGCTGCTGCGCGAATGCGCGAAGCGCGTCGCCGCGGCCGGCTTCGCGATCCGCAACGTCGATACCACCGTGATCGCCCAGGCGCCCAAGCTCGCGCCGCATATCGACGCGATGCGCGCCAATATCGCCGAGGATCTGGGCCTGCCGCTCGACCGCGTCAACGTCAAGGCCAAGACCAACGAGAAGCTCGGTTATCTCGGCCGCGGCGAGGGCATCGAGGCCCAGGCCGCCGCGCTGCTGGTGCGCGAAGGCGACTGAGCCTCGCGCCCGGCCGGCATCGTGCCCCGCCCTGGTGCGCGACGCCGGCCGGCTTTCCCGCCGGCCGTCCACATTCCGCCATCCCCCATCGATACAGGCCGGGATTCGCCGCGGCCAATTCACGCCTGATTTCGCCCGGGGCCGCCCAGGCCCGCCTGATCGGGCCGCGCGCCCGCTTGATCACGCCTGGCCCGCCCGCAGGGCATCGAGGATGCGCAGGATCTCCTCGGGATTGCGTCCCACCTCGAGCCTGTCCACCGAGACATGCTGGATCGTGTTGTCCGGATCGACGATGAAGCTGGCGCACAGCGCCACGCCGGCATCGTGGTCGCGCACGCCGAGCTGGTCGATCAGTTCGCCCTTCACGTCGCCGAAGGCGTAATGGTTGAGCCGGTCCAGCGCCGGATGTTCGCGGCGCCAGGCCAGCTTGACGAATTCGTTGTCCGAACTGCCGCCCAGCAGCACCGCGTCGCGTTCCTCGAACTGCCGCTGCAACCGCGCGAACGCGGCGATCTCGCTCGCGCAGGCCGGGCTGAAATCGCGCGGATAGAAGTACAGGATCTTCCACTTGCCCGGAAACGAGGCTTCGGTGAGGGTTTCGAAGGCCGACTGGCCGTTTTCATCGTGATGATTGAAGCCCGGCCGCGCGGCCGTGACCGTGAAGGCTTCGAGAATGTCGCCGACGGTTTTCATGCGCCTGCTCCTGCCGTGAGAGGGGCGGGCTGCCGGGGTGGCGCAAGCGTCGTCGCGGTGCCGGGGCGGCAGCGTGAATTACGACTGTAGTTCTATCGAACGACAATTCCAGTAGAAATTGTCTATCGAGAGGCGTGGAGAGTTGGCGGGGATGATGGCCGGGGCCCCGGCCATCGTCGTGAATCGGGCGCTCAGGCCGCCACGCGGGCCGCCTTGCCGGTCGGGAAGTCGATCGAGGCTTCCAGCCCCGGCTCCGGCGCGCGATTGCGCAGCTTCAGCGTGCCGCGGTAGCGGCCCACGATGCGCAGCACGATCGCCATCCCGAGCCCGGTGCCGTCGGCCTTGCTGCGCGCGGCGTCGACGCGGTAGAACGGGCGCATCACCAGCGGCAGCTGATCGTCGGGGATGCCCGGGCCCTCGTCGCGCACGATCACCTCGATGCGCGCATGCGAGGCGCGTGTCTCGACGGTGATGCGCGCGATGCCGTCGCCGCGGCTCAGGCCGTACTTGCGCGCGTTCTCCACCAGGTTGCCGATCACGCGGCGCATGTCGGTCTCGTCGGCCTCGATCACGGCGGCCGGCGCCAGCACGGTGCGGATCTGCACGCCTTCCTCATTGGCCAGGCGCGCGGCCACGTCGTGCGCGACCAGCGAGAGATCGACCGGCTCGAGCGAACGCGGCTGCATCGGCCGCGCGTAGTCGATGAAGGCGGCGATGATGCGGTCCATCTGCTCGATGTCGTCGACCATCGCGTCCTTGGTGGCCTGGTCCGAGGGACTCATCTCGGTTTCCAGGCGCAGCCGCGCCAGCGGCGTGCGCAGGTCGTGCGAGATGCCGGCCAGCATCAGCGCGCGGTCGGCGTCGAGCTGCTCGAGATCGCGCACCATCTGGTTGAAGCTGCGATTGGTTTCGGCGGCCACGCCCATGCCGCGCTCGGGCAGCGGCTCGGGCATCTGCCCGGCGCCCACCTTGCGCGCAGCCAGCGCGAGCCGCGAGAAGGGCTGGTTCACCAGGCTGGTGATGAAGGCCGAGCCGAGCAGCGACAGCGCCAGCGCGAACAGGCCCCAGCCGGCCCATTGCAGGCCCGTGACGGTGTCGAGCTGGTCGCGGTCGAGCGCCACCCAGTAGTCGTCGTCGTCGATCTTGAAGCTGATCCAGACGCCGGGGATGTCGTTGACCGACTGCGCGATCACGGTATCGTCGCCGAGCCGGCTGCGGATATCGTGCTCGATCAGGCGATTGAGCGATTCGTCGGGCTGGAGCTTGAATTTGTCGGTGGTTTCGCGCGGGTAGACGCGCACGCCCTCGTTGCTCTCCAGGTCCTGGAGCAGCGCGCGGCGCAGGTCCGGATCCGAATAGAGCAGGGCGGTGCGCGTGAGCTTGACCACCGCGACGAGCTGCAGGGCCACGCGCTGCGCGCGCGGCTCGCGCTCGATCACGCGGAAGCTCTGGAACCACGCGGCGAGGCTGACCGCGATCAACAGCGCGATCAGCAGGAAGGTGCGCCAGAACAGCCCGCCGAATACGAGCGTCAGGAGGCGCCGGTCAATGCGCATAGGGCGGACTGTCCAAGCAGGCAGGGCGGCGGGTTCCGGCACGCGAACGCGCGCCGGGACCACTCAGGCGGCGCCGTCGGGGATGAATACGTAGCCGAGGCCCCAGACGGTCTGGATGAAGCGCGGGCTGCCCGGATCGGGCTCGATCAGCTTGCGCAGGCGCGAGATCTGCACGTCGAGGCTGCGGTCGAACACTTCGTATTCGCGGCCGCGCGCGAGTTCCATCAGCTTCTCGCGCGACAGCGGCTGGCGCGGATGACGCGCGAAGACCTTGAGCACCGAGAATTCGCCGGTGGTCAGCGGAATCTCCTGGCCGGACTTGGTCAGCGTGCGGGTGGCCAGGTTCAGCGAGAACTCGCCGAACTCGAACACCTCGGTGGTTTCCGAGGGCGCGCCCGGCAGTTCGGCCGGTGCCTGGCGGCGCAGCACCGCGTGAATGCGCGCGACCAGCTCGCGCGGATTGAAGGGCTTGGGCAGGTAGTCGTCGGCACCCATCTCGAGGCCGACGATGCGGTCCACGTCCTCGCCCTTGGCCGTGAGCATGATGATCGGCGTGCGATCGTTGCTGCCGCGCAGGCGGCGGCAGATCGACAGGCCATCCTCGCCGGGCAGCATCAGGTCGAGCACCAGCAGGTCGAAACGCTCGCGCACCCAGAGCTTGTTCATTGCCGTCGCATTTTCGGCGACATATACGTTGAAGCCCTGCTCGCCGAGGTAGCGGCGCAGCAGGTCGCGCAAACGGGGATCGTCGTCGACGACGAGGATTTTCGAGGGATTTTTGGTTTCCATGGACGGCATCTTATCTCGATTACGAAGGCGCGCACGGGCGCGGGATTTTGCGAGTAACAGTCAGTTACAAAATTTACCCGGGCTGCGATGCTGAGTAAAGACACTCGTTAGAGACTCCTTTACTTGGCGCGGAAATTCAGTGGATACTCCACCCACTCGATATTTCGTAGTTCGTTTGCCCGATATTCGCCGGGTTTGTTCAAGTACCAGAGGTTAGACGGTTGCCGCGTGACGAAGGGAACAAATCGACCAGAGAAGCGAGAACAGTGATGCGACCCACCCGGATTGCGTGCGCACTGACGATCGTGTTCGCCGGTCTCTTTGCATCGAACTTCGCTTGCGCCCAACGCCCCGAGCGGGGCGGGTCGTCGCACAAGGCCTCGCGTCCCCGCATGCCGCCGCCCCCGCCGCGCGATGCGCAACTCGATCGCTTCGACGAGCCTGGCCGTTCCGCCGTGTCCCCCGATCTCGACCAGCGTCGCCGCGACGGCCACATGACGCCCGAGGAGCGCCACCTGCTGCGCCAGCATATCGAGGACGCGGTGCGTGAGCTGTACAAGCGCTGAGCCGTCTTTCGCGGTCTTCCGTTTTTCTCCCCTAGCCTGCTTTCATGTCCCGCCGATGGCGGAATCATCTGCGCGCGCGCGTCAACGTCGCGCGGGCGTGGTCCGTTGTTGAGGTTTGAACACCGCCGGGAACGATACGCGTGTCGCATCTCTCGCCGGTTTCTTTCCAGGCAGCTTTCGGGAGCGGCGCGGCCATGCCTCGATTCGATACCGATGTCCCTCCCGCGCAGCCGCCGGCAGCGCATCGCGCGCATGGCATGCGTGCGCATGCGGGCTCGCATGCCGGCGACGCATGGCCGAGCGCGATGCTCGCGCCGCTCGATGCCGACGACGCGCGTTTCCTGCTCGCGCGCACCGGCTTCACGGCGCCCCCGGCCGAGGTGGCGCGTTACGTCGGCATGACACGCGCGCAGGCCGTCGAGCGCCTGCTGGACGGCACGCATCGCGACAGCGTCACGCCGCTGCCGGCCTGGGTCGACGAGATGCCGCCGCCGCGCGCGATCCGCAACGCCTGGACGCCCGAGCAGCGCCGCGACGACCAGCGCCTGCAAGGCCAGCGCTACGACGCGCTGCGCGCCTGGTGGCTCGGCGAGATGCTGGTCACGCCTTCGCCGCTCACCGAACGCATGACGCTGTTCTGGCATCGGCACTTCACCTCGGGGCAGGACAAGGTGCCGTATGCGCGCACCATGGCGGTCCAGCACCGGCTGCTGCGCGGCGAGGCGCTCGGCAATTTCGGCACCATGCTGCACGCGGTGGCGAAGGATCCGGCGATGCTCCAGTACCTCGACGGCGCGAGCAATCGCAAGGGCCGGCCCAACGAGAACTTCGCGCGCGAGGTGATGGAGCTGTTCACGCTCGGCGAGGGCCATTACACGCAGCGCGACGTGACCGAGGCGGCGCGCGCGCTGACCGGCTGGGGGCTCGATCCCGATACCATCGAAACGGTTTGGCGTCCGAATCTTCACGACGATGGCGTGAAGACCGTGCTCGGCGTCACCGGCCCGCTCGATACCGATCGCGTGCTCGACGTGCTGCTCGCGCAGCCGGAAACGGCAGGCTTCGTCGCGGCGAAGCTGTGGCGCGAGTTCGTCTCCGATACGCCCGATACGCCCGATGTGGCCGAGCTCGACGGCATCGCCGCGCGCTTTCGCGACAGCGGCTACGAGATTCGCGCGCTGCTGGTCGCGCTGTTCTCGTGCGAGGCGTTCTGGAGCGATCGCGTGCGCGGCCTGCATGTGAAGTCGCCGGTCGAGTTCGTGGTGGGCAACCTGCGCCTGTTCGAGATCGATTACGGCGATGCCGCGCAGTTCGTGCCGGTGGTGCGCGGGCTCGGCGAGAACCTGTTCGCGCCGCCCAACGTGAAGGGCTGGCCGGGCGGCACGCTGTGGATCAACAGCGCGACCCTGCTGGCGCGCAAGCAATTCATCGAGCGCATGTTCCGTTCCACCACGGCGAGCATGAAGCCGACCGCGCGAGTTGCCGGGATGGCGGCGAAGCCGGCGACGCTGCGCTTCGACCTCGATGGCTGGCTCGCGCGCTTCGGCACGGCGCCGCAGGCCAGGCCCACGCTGTCGGCCGAGCTGCAGCTCCAGCACGCGGTGCTGCCGCTCTCGCCGGTGGCGGCGATCGATGCCGATGCGAACGGCGCGGCCTATCTGCGCGCGCTGTTGATGGACCCGGTCTACCAGTTGAACTGAAGCGCGCGAGCGGCGCGGCGAGGAGGACGGCATCATGAAGCGACGCGATTTCCTGGGCCTGACGAGCGCGGCCGGCATGGCCGGCGCCGCGGGCCTGCCGCTGTGGACGCCATCCACGGCCTTCGCGGGCGAGCCCCTGGCGAACCCCGGCGCCGCGCACTACGAGCGCTTGCTGATCCTGGTCGAGCTGAAGGGCGGCAACGACGGCCTGAACACGGTGGTGCCCTACGACGATCCGCTCTACCGCGCGATGCGTCCCACCCTCGGCCTGCGTCGCGAAGCCGTGCTGCCGCTCGACCAGCACGCGGCCCTGCATCCCGCGCTGGCGCCGCTGCTGCCGATGTGGCAGGCGCACGAGCTGGCGGTGGTGGAGGGCGTCGCCTATCCGCAGCCGAACCTCTCGCATTTCCGCTCGATCGAGATCTGGGATACCGCCTCGCGTTCCGACGAGATCCTCGGCGAGGGCTGGCTCACGCGCGCCTTCGCGCATGCGCCGGTGCCGCCCGGTTTCGCGGCCGACGGCGTGGTGTTCGGCAGCGCCGAGATGGGGCCGCTCGCGAACGGCGCGCGTGCGATCGTGCTGGTCAACCCGGCGCAGTTCATCGGCGCCGCGAAGCTCGCGCATCCGGTCTCGCTGCGCGAGCGCAATCCCGCGCTCGCGCATTTGATCGACGTCGAGAACGACATCGTCAACGCGGCGGCGCGGCTGCGTCCGCGCGAGGGTGCCTTCGGCTTTGCCACCGCGTTTCCCGCCGGGCCGTTCGGCACCTCGGTGAAGACCGCCATGCAGGTGCTGTCGAGCTGCGAGTCGCCGCAGCGGCGCCCGCTCGCGGGGCAGGGCGTGGCGGTGCTGCGGCTCACGCTGAACGGTTTCGACACGCACCAGAACCAGGCCGGGCAGCAGGCGGCGCTGCTCAAGCAACTGGCCGAGGGCCTGGTGGCGATGCGCTCGGCCCTGATCGAGCTGGGCCGCTGGAACGACAGCCTGGTGATGACGTATGCCGAGTTCGGCCGGCGCGTGCGCGAGAACCAGAGCGGCGGCACCGATCACGGCACCGCCGCGCCGCACTTCGTGATGGGCGGACGCGTGCGCGGCGGCCTGTATGGCGAGCGGCCCGCGCTGGCGCGGCTCGACGGCAACGGCAACCTGCCGGTGGCGGTCGATTTCCGGCAGCTTTACGCCACCGTGCTCGGGCCCTGGTGGGGGATGGATGCGGCGGCGGTGCTGCGCGGGCGTTTCGCGCCGCTACCCTTGCTGCGCGCCTGAGGTGTGAATGCCGGCGCGAGCCGTTGCCCGCGCAAGCGCCGGGCCTGGGCTAGCGTCGTCGCGCGGCGCGCCAGGCCACCCACAGCTTGCGGATCGGCGTCAGCGAGATGCGCTGGTGCAGCACCTGGTAGTCCTCGCCCTCGATCTCGTCGAGCGTGGCCAGCGAGAGCGCGGCCAGTGCCCGCAGGCTGCGCTGCGCGCGCCGCTCGGCGGCGGGAATGGCCTCGAGCGCGGCATGCAGCGTCTCGCGCGCGCGCGTGGCCTGGAAGCGCATCAGTTCGCTGAAGGCGGGGCTGTAGCGGCGGTGCATCAGGTCAGCGGCCGTCACCTCGTAGCGCTGCAGTTCGTCGATCGGCAGGTAGACGCGCCCATGGCGCGCATCGTCGCCGACTTCCTCGACGATCTGCGCGAGCTGCAGGCCCTCGCCGAGCGAGGCGGCCCAGGCGGGCGCGGTATCGGCGATGGCGGGGCCGGCCGCGGCGCGCGCCACCAGGCCCGCGAAACCGCCGCCCACGCGCTCCACGTAGCGGCGCAGGTTGGGCCAGTCCAGGTAGCGCGCCTGTTCGAGATCCATCGCGAAACCGTCGGCCAGCGCCTGCAGCGCGGCATGGTCGCGCGCGATGGCGCCGGCATGCCGGGCCAGTGCCTGCGAGACCGGATGCGAAGGCTGGCCCTCGGCCAGCGCGGCGAGCTCCTTGCGCCACCAGGCCAGCTTGGTCTGGCCGATGGTCGGCTCGCTGGTCTCGCGCGTGGTTTCCTCGAGTTCGCGGCGCAGCGCGAACAGCGCGGTGAGCGCGCCCTGGCTGGCGAGCGGCGCCTGGCGCAGCGCGTAATAGACGCTGGAGCCGGGGGGCGCGGCCTTCTGCTGGCAATAGTCGTCGAAATTCACGGGCGGGATGGCGGCGAGTGGGTTCGCAGTGGTGGGGGCGGGCGGCGTTACCGCGTGGCGGGCGCCGCGTCTCGGAACAAATGCGCAGGCAAATGCGCGGCGATTCTAGCACCGCCTCGCGATCGATGCGGCGGCTAGAGACAAGCGCGGGGAGATCGGTTAGAATCTCGCGCTCGCGCTTTCCGGCGGCCGTCCGACTCCAGGGATGGCGTGCTCGCGGAACGCGCCGGCCGCCTCGCGGCGGCGGCGTTCGCGAACATCGATGTGCGTGAGTGGCGAAATTGGTAGACGCACCAGGTTTAGGTCCTGACGCCCGCAAGGGTGTGCCGGTTCGAGTCCGGCCTCACGCACCACCCCCGTTTGCATTCCTCGGCATTCCTCGGCATTCCTCGTTCTGATTCCCCCGTTTTCCGCCCGATACCGCGCAGCCCGAATCCGCCGCGCGGCGCGCGTGTTCACGTCTTGCGCGAGCTGGTCAGCACCGTCTGCACGATCACCGCGATCAGCAGGAACACGCCGCTGGCGAGGTTCTGGTAGTAGGGGCTCAGGGTGCCGACCTGGTTGATCACGTTCTGGATCACGCCGAGCAGCAGCACGCCGGCCAGCGGCCCCGCCATGGTGCCGACGCCGCCGGTGAGCAGCACGCCGCCGATCACGGCCGCCGCGATCGACTGCAGCTCGTAGCCGCTGCCCGCGCCCGACAGGCCCGAGTCCAGGTGCGAGGCCAGCAGCGCGCCGGCCAGGCCCGCCAGTGCCCCGCTCAGCCCGTAGGTGAGGATCTTCACGCGCTCGACGCGCACGCCGAGCATGCGTGCCGCTTCCTCGTTGCCGCCGATCGCGAACAGGGCCGAGCCGTAGGGCGTGGCGTTCAGCACCACCGCGCCGATCAGGTAGGCCAGCACCAGCAGCCAGATCAGCGAGCTGACGCCGAGGATCGAGCCGTTGGCGATCTGCGTGAAGAAGCCGGGGTTCTCGATCAGCAGGTCCTGGCTGGCCAGTACCAGGGCGAGGCCCTTGAGGCCGAGCAGGGCGGCCAGCGTGACGATGAAGGGCGCCATGCGCGCCCGCGCGATCAGCACGCCGTTGACCAGTCCGACCACCAGCCCCGCGACGATCGGCGCGAGCATCGCCGCGCCCCAGCCATAGGGCGCCGCGTAGGCGGCGATCACGGTGCCGAGCCCGACCATCGAGCCGACCGACAGGTCGAAGCCGCCCATGATGATCACCAGGCTCTGGCCGATCGCGATCAGGCCGAGGAAAGAACCTGCGGAGACGATGTCCGCCAGGTTGGCGGGACGCAGGAAATCGGGAAAGACCGCCCCGGCCACCGCGCAGACCAGCACCAGGATGCCGATCGCGCCGCGCGACTGGATCAGCCCGAGCAGGCGTGCGCGGCGTGCCTTGCCGGCGCGCAGCGGCGCGGCGGATGGCGGCGGGACGCCGGCGGTTGGAGGGGGGGCGGGGGGGGAGCCGGGAGCGGGCGTGTCGACGCGCGCGGGCGGCGCGCCGTTGCGATCGAGGTCGGTGCGCGCGTTCATTCAGCCTCCCTGGCGCTGCAGGTAGAGCGCGACGACGATGAACACGGCCTTGAGGATCTGCGCATAGGTGAAGCTGACGTTGTTCATGATGAAGCTGGCATCGAGCACCTGCAGCAGCAGCACGCCGAACACGGTGCCGACGATCGAGATGCGGCCGCCCGAGAGCGGCGTGCCGCCGATCACCGAGGCGGCGATCGCGTCGAGTTCGAAGTTCACGCCGACGTAGTTCGGGTCGGACGCGCCGAGCCGGGCCGAGGCGAACACGCCGGCCAGGCCCGCCAGCGTGCCGCTGGCGGCATAGACCAGGAACAGCGTGCGGCGCACCGGGATCCCGGCGAGATAGGCCGCCGCGCGGCTCGCGCCGATCAGCACGGTGTAGCGGCCGAAGGTGGTGCGCTGGACCACCAGCATCACCAGCACGGCCAGCGCGAGCGCGATCAGCATCACCACCGGCAGCGGGCCGAGCGAGCCGGTGCCGAGCAGGTCGAAGGCATCGGCGCCCGGCAGGCTCACGCGCGAGCCGCCCACCAGGGCCTGCGCGAGCCCGCGCGCGGCGACCAGCAGCGCCAGCCCCGAGATCAGCGGGTCGATGCGCAGGATCGAGACCAGCGCGCCGTTGAAGAGGCCCACCAGCAGGCCCGCCGCGATGCCGGCCGCGATCGCCGTGCCGGTGCCGGCATCGAGGCAGACCGCCAGGGTCGCGCTGGCCAGCGCCATCACCGAGCCGACCGAGAGGTCGATGCCGCGCGTGGCGATCGCGAGGTTCTGGCCGAGCGCGATCAGCACCACCGGCGCGGCCTCGAACAGCAGGCTGCGCGCGGCGAGCGGATTGGAGAAGCCGGGCGTGATGGCCAGGTTGATCAGCACCAGCAGCGCGAGCGCCACGTAGACGCTGTGGTCGCGCGCCCAGATCAGCGCGGCATGGCCGGCCGCGTTGCCGGCCGGACGTTGCACGGGAGAGTTCGACAGGCTCAAGCGATCCTCGCGAGTGGGTTGGTGCAGCCCGGCGCATGGCCGGACATGGCGATCGAATTGACGATGGAAGCGGCGATCGAAGTGACGATATAAGCGGCGATGCGCATGGCGGTCCGCCGGCCGGCGCGGCGAGCGCGCATCACGGCCGGTTCATCCTCGGCGAGGCGCATCGTCGGGCGCGAGCTCGGCGGCATCGACGTCGCGCGGCTCGTCCTGGGCGCTGCGCGCGAGGATCGCCAGCACGTCGTCGGAGCTGGCGCCGCGCGTCTCCAGCGAGCCGGTGGTCACGCCCTCGTTGAGCACCACCAGGCGATCGGTCAGCTCCAGCAGTTCCTCCATCTCGGAGGAGGTCACCACCACCGCGAGCCCGTCGTCGGCCAGGCCCCGTACCACGCGATGCACCTCCTCCTTGGCGCCGACGTCGATGCCGCGCGTCGGGTCGTCGAGCAGCAGCACGCTGGGATGGGTGGACAGGCAGCGCGCGATCAGCACCTTCTGCTGGTTGCCGCCGGACAGCGTGGAGATCGGCGCGCCGGGCCCGGCGGTCTTGATGCCGAGCGCCTCGATGTAGCGGGCCACCAGTTCGTCCTGGCGGTGCGTCGAGATGAAGCCGAAGCGCGAGATGCGCGGCAGCACCGAGGCCACCAGGTTGTCGCGCACCGACAGGCGCGGAAAGATGCCTTCGGAGCGGCGGTCTTCGGACAGGAAGGCCAGGCCGCGCTCGATCGAGCGGGCCGGCACGGCATGACGCAGCGGCTGGCCGTCGCCGACGCGCACCTCGCCGCCCTCGGCCTTCTGCGCGCCGAACACGGCCTTGAAGGTCTCGGTGCGGCCCGAGCCGAGCAGCCCGGCGAGCCCGACGATTTCCTTCGGCGCGATGCGCAGCGAGACGTCGCGTACCCGCGTGCGCCAGCGCAGCCGCTCGACCTGCAGGGCGGGCGCGGCCTGCGTGGCGCAGGCGGCTGCGGGCCGCTCGACGCGGCCGCCATGGCCCTTGCCCTCGCGGCCCAGCATCGCGGCGATCAGGGCCGCGCGCGGCAGCTCGGCGGGCGTGCCGGTCTTCACGATCGCGCCGTCGCGCATCACCGTGAAGCGGTCGCAGAGCCGGTAGCATTCGGACAGCCGGTGGCTGACGAACAGCAGGGCGATGCCGTCGGCGCGCAGCCGCTCGACCACCCCGAACAGCACCTCGACCTCGGCCCCCGACAGCGCCGAGGTGGGTTCGTCGAGGATCAGCACGCGCGCGCCGAGCGAGACGCCGCGCGCGATCGACACCATCTGCTGCTCGCCGAGCCCGAGCGCGCTGAGCTTGGCGGCCGGGTCCACGCTCAGGCCGTAGCGCTGCACGATCTCGCCGGCCAGCGCGTTCATGCGGCGCCGATCGATCAGCAGACCGAAGCGTCGCGGCTCGTGGCCGATGAAGATGTTCTCGGCCACGCTGCGTTCGGGGATCAGGTTGATTTCCTGGTAGACCGCGCTCACGCCCCGGCGCTGCGCGTCGCGCGGCGAGGCGAAGGCGACCGGCTCGCCGTCGAGGTGGACCGCGCCCTCGTCGAGCGGATGAAAGCCGGTCAGCACCTTGATCAGCGTCGATTTGCCGGCGCCGTTCTCGCCGATCAGGCCATGCACCTCGCCGGCGCGCAGCGTCAGCGAGACATCGCGCAGCGCGCGCACCACGCCGAAGGTTTTGGACGCGTGACGCGTCTCAAGCACGATCCGGCCCGCCTCGCGGGCGGGCCCGGCGGCCGGGCTTGGTGAGGCCGCTGCTGTCTTGGCCGGGTCGTTCATCGCGGGGCCTCCGGGGCGTGATGGCGGGAGCGGGCGGGGCGTCAGTACACGGCGCCGGCGTCGAGCGACTGCTTGGCGTTGCTCTTGTCGTAGAGCGCGTCCTTCATGATCTGCTTCTGCGGCACGGGCTTGCCGGCGAACCAGTCGGACAGCGACTGGATGGCGAGCGGCCCGAAGCGCGGATTGGTCTCGACATCGGCCGCCACGGTGCCGGCCGTGATGGCGCGCACCACATCCTTGGTGCCGTCGATCGAGACGATCGACACGCCCTTGAGCTTGCCGGCCTGGCGCAGCGCGGTGATCGCGCCCAGCGTCATCACGTCGGCATGCGTGTAGACGGCGTTGACGTCGGGATGCGAGAGCAGGATCTGCTCCATCACCTTCTGCGCCTCGGTGGTCGACCAGTTGGCGGTCTGCGCGGCGGCGATCTTCATGTTCGGGTACTTCTTGAGCCCTTCGGCGAAGCCGTCGGTGCGCTGGCTTTCCACCGTGTTGCCGTAGCCGCCCTGGATCTCGGCGATCACCGCCTTGCCGCCGGTGGCATCGGCCAGCGCCTGCGCGGCGCGGCGGCCCTGCTCGAAGAAGTCGGAGCCGAGGAAGGTGATGAAGTCCTCGCAGAAGGTGCCGGCGGTCTGGCGGTCGATGGTGACCACCGGGATACCCTTGGCCTTGGCCTGCGCGAAGGCCGGCTGCAGGCCCGTGGAGTTGTTAGGCGCCACGATCAGCGCTTGCGCGCCCTGGTTGATCATGCTCTGGATGTCCGACACCTGCTTGGCCGGGTTGTTGTTCGCGTTGGTGTAGAGCAGGCGCTTGACGCCGGCGGCCTTGGCGGCGGCGCGCACCGAGGCGGTCTCGGTGGCGCGGAACGGATTCTGTTCGTTTTCCGACTGCGAGAAGCCCACCACCAGGTCGCCCAGCTTGAGGCTGCCCGGTTTCGGGTTGGTGCAGGTCTCGTTCGAGCTGTTGCCGACCTTCTGCGCGGCGGTGTCCTGCGCGAGCGCGGCGGCCGACCACGCGCCGGCCAGGCACAGCGCCAGGGTGACGAGATTGCGATGCAGCGAAGCAGTTGACATGCTTGTCTCCGTTTCTTGTTGACCCAACACGTTTCACGACGAGGTGTGGTTGGCGCCTCCGGCGCCGGCGATCGAATTAATATTAACAGTCATGAATTAAAAATATTACCTCGGGTATCCCCGAGGTCGGCGGCCGGTTCCGCTCCGGATTCCGTCCCGGTTTCGGCGCCCGCCGGCGCGCCCACCGAGCCGCGCTCGATCAGCGGCCCGTCGAGCTTGACGGTGCGCTGCCGGAACGGCGCGCCGGCATCGCGGTTTTCGTGCTCCTGCAGCAGCGTCTCCACCGCCCAGCGGCCCAGCTCGTAGTTCGGCAGCACCACGGTGGTGAGCGGCGGGTGCGTGTGGCGGGCGATTTCCTGGTCGTCGTAGCCCATCACCGAGACGTCCTCCGGCACGCGCAGGCCGAGCTGCTTGAGCGCCTCGATCGCGCCGATCGCGGTCAGGTCGTTGGCGCAGAAGATCGCGGTGGGCGGATGCGGCTCCTTCATCAGCGACAGCGTGTGCTCGAAGCCCTTGCCCGAGCTCCAGTCGCCGTCGCGCACCAGGTTCGGGTCGAAGCGCAGGTCGGCGGTGGCCAGCGCCTGGCGGTAGCCCTTGAGCCGGTCCTTGGCCGCGTCCTGCCAGGTTTCGCCGTTGATGAAGGCGATCCGGCGATGGCCCGCGGCGGTCAGGTACTCGGTGGCGGTATGGCCGCCGGCCACCTCGGCCGGCACCACCGAGGACAGCGGCCGCTCGCTGCTGTAGCAGTTCAGCAGCACGGTGGGCACCTTGAGCAGGGCGGCGGGCACCGTCACCTTGCGGGTATAGACGGTCGCGTAGATCACCCCCAGCACGTTCGGGCTCGACAGCGCCTGCTGCAGCACCCGCTGCTCGATCTCGGCATTGCCGTGGGTGGAGTACACCGCCAGCAGGCAGCCGTTGTTCCAGGCCGCGTCGCGCGCGCCGTCGATGCTGACCACCGGGTGCGGGCTGGTCGAGATCTCGTCGGCGACGTAGACGATCTGGTGGCGTTCGCCGGGCGCGGCCGGCGCGCTGGCGCGGGTCGGCAACTGGTAGCCGAGTTCCTCGGCGGTCTTGAGCACCTTCTGGCGCGTGTCGTCGGAGAACTTGGCGCCGACCGCGCCGTTCAGCACGAGCGACACCGTGGATTGCGATACGCCGGTGATCTTGGCGATATCGGTCATGGTCGGACGGCGCTGGGTCGATTTTTTCATTCGGGAGCTAAGGCGGGATACGGGGGCGCATCGGCTGCGCCGTTCATTGACGAATTATTAGTAATAAATTGACGGAAATGCAATGCCTATGCGACGCTGCTGCGGTGCGGGCAGGCCCGGGCGTCCAGCTCGATCAGGATGCCAGCTCGACCGCCAACCTGCCGTCATGGGAGTCATCGTCTTGAATAGCCGGCCCGAAGCCTCGTCGTTTCCCTCCTCCTCGTGTTCCCTGATCGCGCCCGCGGCCTCGCGAGCGTCCTCCCGGCCCGCCCGCGAGCGGCCCGAGGATCCCGGGCTGCTGGTGCTGAGCGAGGGCGCGCGGCGCGTGCTGGTGGCGCCGGCGCTGGGCGGCTCGCTGGCCGGGTTCCACGACGAGACGCCGGCCGGGCCGGTGCACTGGCTGCGCCCGACCGGGCAGGCCGCGCTCGACAGCGGCGATCCCCTGCTGTTGGCCAGTTTCCCGCTGATGCCGTATTGCAACCGGATTCGCGACGGGCGGTTCCGTTTCGAGGGACGGGAGTGGCAGTTGCCGATGGGCGACGGCGCGTTGCGCCATGCGCTGCACGGCCATGCCTGGCAGCGGCCCTGGCAGGTGATCGAGCAGGACGACGCGAGCGTCGAGCTGGCCTTCGAGTACGAGCCGGAAGCCGGCGCGGGCACCGCGCAGCATCCCGGCTGGCCGTTTCGTTATGCCGCCACGCAGCGCATCGAGCTCGGCCCGCTGGGCCTGAAGCTGACGCTCGCGGCGCGCAATCTCGACAGCCGGCCGATGCCGTTCGGCTTCGGCCATCATCCCTACTATCCGCGCGGCGCGAGCACGCGGATCCGCACCGAGGTGGCGGCGATGTGGCATAGCGACGGCGAATTGCTGCCGGTCTCGCTCGGCGCCGATCCGGCGGTCGAGGCGCTCGCGCGCGGCGTGGCCGTCGAGGCGGTGCCGCGCGACAACAACTTCGTCGGCTGGCGCCGCGAGACCGTGATCGACTGGCCGGAGGAGCGGCGCCGGCTGACCATGCGCGCCGATGCGCCGCTCGACTGCTTCGTGCTCTATTCGCCGCGCGGCGAGGCCTTCTTCTGCGCCGAGCCGGTCAGCAACACCACCGACTGGCTCAATCTCGACCTGCCGGAAGGCGCGCGCGGCGGCTGCGTGCTGGCGCCGGGCGAAACCATCGAGGCGAGCATCGTCTGGTTGCCGGAACGGGATGTCTGAGCGGGGAGGGGAGGCAAAAAGATGCGCGGTGCACCGCCTTTCGGCAATGCACCGCGCCATGCGCAATCAGAAAATGTGCGCGATCAGGTAGATCACGATCAGGAGCCCGATCGGCACGCCCAGCAACCAGGCGATCAGGTATTTACCCATCTCGGTCCTCCTTGTGCGGCGCGGCTTCACCGCTTCGGTGCGCCGCGCCCGTCAGTCGTTTACAGCGTACGGTCGAAGTCGTTCAACTGCTTGTCCACTTCGTCGCGCGCGATGCCGTAGCGTTCCTGGATCCGGCCCGCCAGGTATTCACGGTTGCCGTCCAGCACCTTCAGGTCGTCGTCGGTGAGCTTGCCCCACTTGGCCTTGAGCTTGCCCGCGAGCTGCTTCCACTGACCCTTGATCTTGTCTTCGTTCATGATGCGTTCCTCCCTTGAGGGTTGCCGGATGTCGGCGCCGCGAGGGCGGCGCCGTCGGTCACGCCTGCTGGTTCAGCCCTGCATTAACCCTGCGACTTCAGGCCCGAGTCGTCCACCTGCTTGACGCCCTTGACGGCCTTGGTGACGGCCACCGCCTTCTTCACGGCGACCTTCGAGGGCAGCACGCCGGTCAGCGTCACCACGCCGTCGACGGTCTTCACGTCGACTTCCGTGCTCTTCACGCCCTTGGTGGTGGCCAGCTGGGTCTTCACCTTGGTGGTGATCCAGGTATCGCTGACCGGCTGGTCCGACTTCATCGCGCTGTTGCTGTCGGCCGCGGAAGCCTGCGCATAGGCGGCCGGCATGCCGGCGGTACCCAGCAGCAGGGCGGCGCTGACGGTGAGGATCGAAGCCAGGGTGGTCTTGTTGGTGTTGTTCATGATGTCGTTCTCCGTTGAGTGGATGATGTCGTCGATGACAATAAGGATCGATTCGAGGGCCGATTCCGCGTCAACCGCGCGGCGGGTCGGGAATCGGCGTCACGGGCGGCAACCCCGGCGGCGGCACAGGCACGTCCGGTTGCGGCTTGCCGGGCAGGTCGCGGCCGGGCAAGGGATCGCCCGGTGGCGGCTGCGGCTCGATCGGCTGCGGATCGGGCGTGGTATGGAGTTTCATTGCCTGTCTCCTTCACGGAAGTCGGAGTCAGTCCAGAATACGAAGATCCGCGTGCCGCCAACAGGGCCAAATGCACGGGGCTTTCTAGTGCGTTTGCCCTGAGCGGCGCCGTCACGTTTTGTTACCGGTCGGCGGCGCGCGGGACCCGCTGGGTCGGTCGCAGCCGCGCCGCGTCGGGCCGCGCCGCCGGTAAGCATTTGTGTCGGCAAGGTTGCGGGCGCAACTTTTTGGCGAGGTGCGGGGACCGGGCGCCTGGCTCATCATCGAGACTTTCTCTCTATCGAGGAGTGCCGCGCATGAAGAATTCACCGCAGAAGGTCACCGTGGTCGGCCTGGGCGCGATCGGCGGGCTGCTGGCGGCGGCGCTGGCGCGCGCGGGCTGGTCGGTCGCGGCGCTGGCGCGCGGCCATACGCTGGCCGCGCTGCGCGACGACGGCCTGACCATCGTCGACGAGCAGGGCGCGGTGAGCCGCACGCCGCTGCGTGCCACCGGCGACGCGCGCGAACTCGGCGAGCAGGACTACCTGGTGATCGCCCTCAAGGCCCAGGCGCTGCCCGCGCTGGCGCCGAGCCTGGCGCCGCTGGTGGGCCCGCGCACCACCATCGTGGCGGCCATGAACGGGTTGCCCTGGTGGTTCCTGCACGGGATCGGCGGCGCGCTCGACGGCCGCTCGCTGGAGGCGGTCGACCCG
>NZ_VWWC01000201.1:0-11087 GCF_011753175.1 Burkholderia sp. Cy-637
GGCCGTGGGCGCGGCCGCCCGGCGATGCCATCGCGCGGCACCATGAAAAACGCGCGCCGCCCGTCGTGATGACGGCGCGGCGCGCGTCCTGGCCGGTTGCGGCGGCGCGGCCCGGCTCGCCCGCGAGGCGGGGCGGGCTACCAGTCGCCGCAGGAGCTCGGGTGCCTCAGGCTCCCGCGAACGGCACCTTCCAGCCGCCCTGGTAGGCGATCTCGCCAATCGCGTTACGCGTGCGCGGCGCGCGCTCGCGATCGCGCAGCACCGGGTCGAGCTTGTCGGCATCGCCGTAGTGGCCGACCGAGATCATCGCGATGATCTCGACGTCGGCCGGCACCGCGAAGGCCTCGCGGAACGCCTTCGGATCGAAGCCGCTCATCTGGTGCGCGGCCAGGCCCAGCGCATGGGCCTGCAGCACCAGCGCCATCGCCGCCGCGCCCGCGTCGTAGAGCGCGGTGGTGCTCGGCTCGCCCTTCGAGGTCAGGGTGTGCGAGGTCACCGCGATCAGCACCGGGGCCGGCGCGTTCCAGGCCTGGTTGAACGGCACCAGCGTGGCGAAGGCCTTCTTGAAGGCGGCCTCGTCGCGCGTGCGATCGAACACCACGAAGCGCCAGGGCTGCGCGTTGTAGGCCGACGGCGCCCAGCGCGCGGCCTCCAGCAGCGCATGCAGGTGCTCGCCGCTGATCGGCTGGTTCGAATAGGCACGCGGGCTCCAGCGCCCCGCGATCAGTTCGTGGATCGACACAGCGGTGGGTGCAGGTTTGACGGACATGCGGTTCCTCATAGTCGAAAAAGGGCACAAGCCCCGGAGAACCGCAAGGATACCCGTTCGCTGCCGGATGCGTATGTCGGGGTTCGGGATTGCAAATCAGCCTGGGCGCGAGGGCGGCAGCGCCGCGTCGCGGGCTGAAAAGGCAGGCGGCGCAAGGCTTGGCGAGCCGTGCCTCGCGTCTTGCTCGCGCGGGCCCGCTCGCGGAGCCCCCGCTCCCGGCCTGCCCGCGCGCCGTCCCTGCCTCAGGCCGCCTGCGGCACGCTGCGCGTGCGGCCGCGTCCGATGCGCAGCACGATCAGCGCGCCGACGATGCACAGCCCGCCCGAGATCATCGAGGCCAGCGTGTAGGTGCCCAGGCTCGCGCGCAGCAGGCCGGCGCCGAGCGTGGCGAAGGCCGCGCCGAGCTGGTGGCCCGCGACGATCCAGCCGAACACGATCGGCGCGCGCTCCTTGCCCCAGATGTCGGTGGCCAGGCGCACGGTGGGCGGCACGGTGGCGATCCAGTCGAGGCCGTAGAACACCGCGAACACCGGCAGGCCGAAGAAGTCGATGCCGAAGGCGTGCGGCAGGTAGATCAGCGACAGCCCGCGCAGCCCGTAGTACCAGAACAGCAGCACCCGGCTGTCGTAGCGATCCGACAGCCAGCCCGAGGCGGTGGTGCCGATCAGGTCGAAGATGCCCATCGCCGCCAGCAGCGAGGCACCCTGCACCTCGCTCATGCCGTAGTCGCTGCACATCGCGATCAGGTGCGAGCCGATATAGCCGTTGGTGCTGGCGCCGCAGATGAAGAAGCTGAAGAACAGCAGCCAGAAGTCGCGACGGCGCGCGGCGCTGAACAGCGCCTCGAAGGCGGTGGCGAGCGGGTTCTGCCGGGCCGCCTCGGCCGCGCGCGGCGCATCCTCGGGTTCGCCGTAGGGGCGCAGCTGCACGTCGGCGGGCCGCTCCGGCAGCAGGAAGATCACCAGCGGCACCACGATCGCCAGCGCCACCGCCACCACCAGCACCACCGGGCGCCAGCCGTGATGCTCGGAGATCGAGGCCAGCATCGGCAGGAACACCATCTGGCCGGTGGCCGAGCTGGCCGTCAGCATGCCCATCACCAGTCCGCGGCGCGCCACGAACCAGCGGTTCACGAAGGTCGCCGACAGCGTCAGCGCGGCCACGCCGGTGGCGCTGCCGACCATCACGCCCCAGATCAGCACCATCTGCCAGGTGGCCGTCATCATCGACGACAGGGCCACGCCCGTGCCCATCACCACCAGCGCGGTGAGGATGGTGGGACGCAGGCCGAAGCGCTGCATCGCGGCCGCCGCGAACGGCCCGGTCAGGCCATAGAGCGCGATATTGATCGAGATCGCCAGCGAGACCGTGGCGCGGCTCCAGCCGAATTCGTTGCCGAGCGGCACCATCAGCACGCTCGGCGTGGCGCGCGTGCCGGCCGCGGCGAGCAGGATCAGGAACACCACCGCGGCCGCCACCCAGCCGTAATGGAAGCGCCCGCGAGCGCTCGCTGCAATCCAGTTCATCCCAACCACTCCAGTTGCGGCCGCGCCAGGCTGAGCGAAGCATGCCGGCTTTCTGACCCCGTTGACGGTGCGACCGCGGCGTTACCGCTCAGTCACAAGAGCTTGCGATCGTAGTTACCGCTCGGTAACATGTCAAGCGTCGAATTCAATTCACCCGCATCAATCGAGGTTATTGTTCATGAGCGCAGCTTCCGCCAAATCCGCCAGCGCCTCGCGCCGTTCGCCGACGGCCGGCGCGACCGCCCATGCCCAGCTGCTCGACGCGGCCGAGACGCTGTTCTACCGGGAAGGCGTGCGGGCCGTCGGCGTGGATGCCGTGGTCGAGCAGGCCGGCGTCAACAAGATGAGCCTGTATCGACAGTTCGCCTCGAAGGACGAGCTGGTGCTGGCCTATCTCGAGCGCAAGAACGAGCACTATTTCGATCGCTTCGACGAGGACGCGCGGCGCCTGCCCGACGATCCGAAGGCCCAGTTGCTGAAGTACGTCGACGAGCTGGCGGTGCGCGCCGCGGCGCCCGATTACCGCGGCTGCCCGTTCATCAACGTGGCCGTCGAGTTTCCCGATCCGAACCATGCCGCGCGCGCCTCGGTGGCCGACAACAAGGCCGAGCTGATGCGCCGGCTGCTGGCGCTCGCGCAGGGTGCCGGCGCGCGCGAGCCGCGCGTGCTGGCCGAGGGCATCGCGCTGGTGATCGAGGGCATCTACGCGGCCAGCCAGACCTATCGCGGCAAGGACAGCCCGATCGGCGCCGCGCCGCGCGTGGTGCGGATGATGATCGAGGCGGCCTGCGCCTGAGGGCCGCCGGCGCGGGGGGAGCGGGGGGAGCCGCGGCACGATCGGCCGCGCCCTGCCCGCCCCGCGTCACGCGCATCGTCCTCACCGCTCTCCCTGCCCCCACCGCCCTCCCTGCCCGCCCCGCTACAATGCCAGCCCCCGCCTCGCCACCGTCCCCGACCATGAATCCATCCGAAGCCGAGATCCTCGCCGCCACGCGCCACTGGCTCACGCGCGCCGTGATCGGGCTGAACCTGTGCCCGTTCGCCAAGAGCGTGCACGTCAAGGGCCAGGTGCGTTACGCGCTCAGCCGGGCGAGCCGCTTCGAGGATGCCTTCGCCGACCTGGAGACCGAGCTGCGCGCGCTCGCCGAGGCCGACCCCGAGGCGATCGACACCACCCTGGTGATCTTCCCGTTCGCCTTCGCCGAGTTCGCCGACTTCAGCGACGCGATCCACTTCGCCGACCAGTTGCTGCAGCAACTGCGGCTCGACGGCATGCTGCAGGTCGCGAGCTTCCACCCGCGCTACCAGTTCGACGGCAGCGAGCCCGAGGACATCGAGAACTACACGAATCGCGCGCCCTATCCGATCCTGCACCTGCTGCGCGAGGCCAGCATCGATCGCGCGGTCGAGGCCTTCCCGGACGCGGCCGAGATCTACGAGCGCAACCAGGCCACGCTGCGGCGGCTCGGCCACGCGGGCTGGCGGGAATGGATGACGGAGGACGGCCAGGACGGGCGCCCCGAAGCGGGCAACTGAGCGCGGCCCGGCAGGCCTGGCTCGGTTGCCGGCTCAGTTAGCGACTGAGGTGCCGACTGAGGCGCTGGCGGCCTCGCCGGCTCGCGGCGCGAAGAAACGCTGGTTCAGCTCGGCCAGGCCGAACATCCCGAGGATCTCGTCGAGGCGCTCGCTGGGCTTGCGGCGCGGCAGGTTCTTGTACTGCGCGATGATCAGCTCGTTCTTCATCGAATGCTCCCAGCCGACCAGCTCGGTGACGCTGACCTGGTAGCCATGCGCCTCCAGTTGCAGGCAGCGCAGCACATTGGTGATCTGGCTGCCGAACTCGCGCGTGTGGATGGGATGGCGCCACACCTCGGCCAGCGCGCTGGACAGCGACTTGCCCTTGTTCCGGCGCAGCACGCCGGCCACCTCGGCCTGGCAGCAGGGCACCAGCACGATATGGCGCGCCTCCTTGGCGAGCGCGAA
Organism: Burkholderia sp. Cy-637; assembly: GCF_011753175.1. Taxonomy (NCBI): domain Bacteria; kingdom Pseudomonadati; phylum Pseudomonadota; class Betaproteobacteria; order Burkholderiales; family Burkholderiaceae; genus Burkholderia; species Burkholderia sp. Cy-637. The sequence goes on from NZ_VWWC01000201.1 coordinate 4,279, forward strand.
GCGGATCGCGTCGTCGGTGGCGGTATCGCAGGCATGCAGGGCCGTCACCACGTCGATGCTGGCCGGCAGCCTGGGCGAGTCGATCGACTCGGCCACCGACAGCGTCTCGAAGGACATCCCGCCGAAACCGAGCCGCGCGGCCAGCGCGGTGGAGCGCTCGACCAGTTCCTCGCGCGTCTCGATGCCGTAGATATGCGAGCCGGCCGCCGGGCGCGACTTGAAGAACAGGTCGTAGAGGATGAAGCCCAGATAGGACTTGCCGGCGCCGTGGTCGACCAGGCTCACGCCGCCGCGCTCGGCGGCGACGCTCTCCAGCAGCGGCTCGATGAACTGGTACAGGTGGTAGACCTGCTTGAGCTTGCGGCGGCTGTCCTGGTTCATCTTGCCGTCGCGCGTCAGGATGTGCAGCTCCTTGAGCAGCTCGACCGATTGCTCGGGACGGACTTCGTAGGTCTTGTTCGACATGGGGCGGGAACGGCCGGGGCCGCACCGGTGAAACCGGCGCGACATCGGCAGGAATGCGGGTGGAATGGCGGCAGTTTACCGAAATTCGCGCGACTTGCCCGAAGGCCGGCCTCAGCCGCCCGCGCCGAGCCGCCAGAGCGAGGTGATCTCGGCCGAGCGGGCCCGGTGCAGCGGGTCGCTGGCGTCGCCGGCCTTGGGATGGACCGGCTTGATGTCGTCGCGGCCCAGCACCGCCAGCCCCGCCGCGTCGATCCAGCCCAGCAGCGCCTCGCGCGTGCGCAGGCCCAGGTGCTCGGCGAAATCCGAGAGGATCAGCCAGCCCTCGCCGCCCGGCTCGAGATGGGCGGCCAGGCCAGCCAGGAAGCCCTTCAGCATGCGGCTGTCGGGATCGTAGACAGCGTACTCGATCGGCGAGCTGGGCCGCGCCGGCACCCAGGGCGGATTGCAGACCACCAGCGGCGCGCGGCCCGGCGGGAACAGGTCGGCCCTCAGCAGCTCGACCTGCCGGTCGCGGCCGAGCCGTTCGAGGTTCTCGGCGGCGCAGGCCAGCGCGCGCGGGTCCTGGTCGGTGGCGATCACGCGCGCCACGCCGCGCTGCGCGAGCAGGGCCGCGAGCACGCCGGTGCCGGTACCGATATCGAAGGCGAGCGCGGCGGCACCGGCCGGCAGCGGCGCGCGCGCGACCAGCTCGACGTACTCGCCGCGCACCGGCGAGAACACCCCGTAATGCGGATGGATGCGCGCGCCCAGGGCCGGGATCTCGACGCCCTTCTTGCGCCACTCGTGCGCGCCGACCAGGCCCAGCAGCTCGCGCAGCGAGGCGACCGAAGGCTCGCCGCCGGCCCCGTAGGCCTCGCTGCAGGCCTCGCGCAGGTCGGGCGCGCGGCGCAGCGCGATCTGGTAATCGGCTTCCAGCGGGATCAGCAGCATGCCCAGCGTGCGGGCGCGCTGCGATTGGGCGAGGCGATGCAGGTTGAAGGCGTCCACCGAGGATTCGGGCGCCTTCTTGTGGCGGCGGTCGATGCGGCGTGCCAGCGCCTGCAGCAACTGGCGCGCGTTCTGGAAGTCGCCCTGCCAGACCAGCGCGGTGCCCTCGCAGGCGAGCCGGTAGGCGGCGTCCGCCGTGGTCGTGTCGTCGGCCGCCACGACGCGTCTGGGCGGCGGCGCACCGGCCTCGGAACGCCAGCGCAGCGCGCGCTCGGCGCCGTTTGCATCGATGAAGTGGAGGGGCGGGTAATCGGTCACGGCAACTCGGGCGAAAGCGGGGAAAACGGGCACGAACCGGGCGGGACCGGTTCGCGGCAGCCCGGATTATCCCCCGCCGCGCCGGATGGCCCAAGCACGGCGGTGTGACAACGGCGGCCGGCGCGGCCCCGGTTCGGCTCGCGGCACGCCGGGATCGGGCGCGGCGCGGCTTGCGCCCGGCTCGCGCTCGAGACCCGCTCGGCTCGCATTCAATAAGCGCCGTAGCCCGACATCGCCGGCAGGCTCAGGGAACCGGCATCGCTGAAGCGCACGCCGCCGAGCATGCCCGAGGAGAGCTTGCCGCTCAACCGGTAGGGCACCTGCCCCGAAGCCGCCGCGTCGGCGAAGCCGAAAGCCTGGCGCGCGGCCGCGAAGGCGGTGACGGTGATCGGCACGGCGATCACCGCCTCGCCGAAGCGCGGCACCGTGCCCCGCGCGTCGCTCACGCCGCTGGCGAAGGCGCGGCCGTTCAGTTCCAGCGAAAGGGCGATGCCGTCGTAGTCGATCGGCCTGTCGTTGGGGTTCTGCACCCGCAGCTTCAGGTTGAAGCGCATCTCCAGCCCCTGCCCCGGCAGCGGCTCCAGGCCGACCACGCCGATCCGCGGCGAATCCAGGCCCAGCGTGGCGCAACCGGCCAGCAGCAGCGAGGCCGCCCCGGCGGCCAGCCAACGAAACGCATCACGACGCTGCATGGCGCCCTCCTCCCTTCGATCGAAACGGCATCCAGACTGGACCTCCATGCCGCGACGTAGTTCCGGCGCCGGCTCGCCCGCCCCCGCCCGTCCGTCCCTCATCCCCCCGCCGCGACGCGCTGCCAGGGCGGATCGGCGAACCAGTCGCGCAGGAAGTCGAGCAACACCTGGGTGCGCGCGCTGCCGCCCGATTGCTGGCGCAGCAGGTGGATGGTCGCGTCCTCCAGCACGGGCGCCGCGCCACCGACCTCGAGGGCCACCAGCACGCCGTTGGCGAGCGCCACGCCGGCCAGCCAGGTCGGCAGATGGGCGATGCCGAGCCCCTCGACCGCGGCCGCCAGCAGGGCTTCCGAATGATTGCTGCGAAAGCGCGGCGCGTCGGGTGCGTGACGGTGCTCGCCGAAGCGCCAGGCGCCCGGCGGCGGCGAACCGTGCCAGGCCAGGCAGTCGTGGCGCGCCAGCTCATCGAGCGAGCGCGGCGCGCCGCGCGCGGCCACATAGGCCGGGCTCGCGCACAGCACGCGGCGCTGCGGCGCGAGCACGGTGGCCACGAAACGGGTCGCCGCCACCGGCCCGATCCGCAGCGCCAGGTCCACCTCGGCGCCGAGCCGCTCGCCGGGCAGGTCGACCATGCTGTCGGTCAGCACCAGCTCGACCACGATCGCCGGGTGGCGCCGCATGAAGGCCGCCAGCGCCGGCATCAGGTGCAGCCGGCCGAACGGCGCCGGGCAGTCGATGCGCAGCAGGCCGCCCGGCTCGTCGCGCTGCTTGTGCAGCTCGGCCTGCAGGCCGCGCATGCCGGCCAGCAGCGACTTGGCGCGCTCGTAGAGCAACTGGCCGGCCTCGGTCGGCCGCATCGCATGGGTGCTCCGATGCAGCACGCGCAGGCCGAGCTGGGCTTCGAGCTGGTCGATGCGGCGCGCCACCGAGGAGGCGGCCATGTCGTGGCGCCGCGCGGCAGCGGAGAAGCTCTGCAGTTCGACGACGTCGACGAACAGCGCCAGGTGCGGGGAGAGGATCGATTCCATGGAAGGCGGCAGTTTGGCTTTGCATTTTTCGCAAAGCGATGATGCGCCTTTGCGGATTTCCGCGTCAATCGCGGCTGCCTAGACTGGCATCCATCGACTGAGCGATTCAGTCATCGCCCCAACTGACAGGAGTTTCCGCCATGCAACGCATCGTCCTCGACACCGCCGCCCGCGACATCGATTCCCTGCTCGCGCCGATCCAAGACAGCCTCTCGCCGGTGGTCGGCGACGGCCAGATGCTGATCGACATCCACGCCGCCGGCGTCAACCCGAGCGACGTGAAGGCCGCGCTCGGCAACATGCCGCACGCGGTCTGGCCGCGCACGCCGGGCCGCGACTGGGCCGGCGTGGTGCGCCTGGGCCCGGCCGACTGGGTCGGCGCGGCGGTCTGGGGTTCGGGCGGCGAACTGGGAATCCGTCGCGACGGCTCGCATGCGCAGCAGATGCTGGTGGAAGCGGCCCAGGTGCGCCGCAAGCCCGCCTCGATGACGCTCGACGAGGCAGCCGGCGTGGGCGTGCCCTTCATCACCGCCTACGAGGGCCTGCGCCGGGCCGGCATGCCGCAGGCGGGCGAGGTGGTGCTGGTGTTCGGCGCGAACGGCAAGGTCGGGCAGGCAAGCATCCAGCTCGCCACCGCGCGCGGCGCGCGCGTGATCGGCGTCGAGCGCAGCGCCGGCGTCTATCGCGGCCATGCCAGCGCCGAGGTGCCGGTGCTCGACGCCTCCAGCCAGGACATCGCCGCCACGGTGCGCGAGATGACCGGCGGGCGCGGCGCCGACATCGTCTACAACACGGTCGGCAGCCCCTATTTCGCGGCGGCCAACGCGGCGATGGCGATCGGCGCGCGCCAGATCTTCATCTCCACGATCGAGCGCAGCGTGCCCTTCGACATCTTCGCGTTCTACCGCGGCCAGCACACCTTTGTCGGCGTCGATTCGCTGGCGCTCGACGGCACGGCCTGCGCGCGCATCCTCGACGAGCTGGCACCCGCCTTCGAGACCGGCACGCTGCGGCCGTTCCCGATCACGGCCGAGCACGTCTACGCGCTGGACCACGCGCAGGACGCGTATCGCGCGGTATTGACGGGCGCACGCGAACGCGTGCTGATCCGTCCGTGAACGCGCCGGCCACGGGCAAGGGGAGAACCAGGATGATCGACTACGCGGTGTCGCTCGGCGTCGGGCTGGGCGTGGGTGTGCTCTACGGGGTGCTGAACGTGCGTTCGCCGGCGCCGCCGCTGATCGCGCTGATCGGGCTGCTCGGCATGGTGCTGGGGGAAACCGCGATCCGCTGGCTGCGCTGACGCCGCCGGCGCAGTGCGGCACGGTGAGGTGAGGCAAGGCGGCCGCTCGCGCGGTGCGCCGCCTCGTCGGCGGCATCGACACTCACCCGGGCACTCACCCCGGCGCCCGCCTCAGCGGTCGCCGCGCCGCCAGAACGCCCACCAGGCGGCCAGGCCGGTGAACATGGTGACGAACAGCACCATCAGCCAGAAGCCGTGCTTGTTCTCGGCGAGCGGCACGCCGCCCACGTTCATGCCGAAGAAACCGGCCACGATATTGATCGGCAGCGCGATCACGGTCACCAGGGTCAGCGTGAACAGCGTGCGGTTGTTCTGTTCGTCGAGCCGCGAGGTGATCTCTTCCTGCAGCAGCTTGATCCGCTCCACCAGCCCGGCCAGGTCGGCCAGCACCAGCGAGAACTCCTCGGTCGATTCGCGCAGCTCCTGCACGTCCTCGCCGAGCAGCCAGGCGGGCGGCTTGGCCAGCAGCCGGAAGATCGAACCCGGCTCGGGCGCGAGCATGCGCTGCAGCCGCGTCAGGCTGCGGCGCATCGAACCCAGCTGCTCGCGGTTGGCGGTGGGCCGCTGCGAGAGGAAGCGATCCTCGATGCGGTCCACGTCGACTGCCGCGCGCCGCACGATGTGCTGCATCACGTCGGCCTGGTCGCGCAGCAGGTGGATCAGCAGCTCGGTCGGCGAGCGGAAGCGCTCGCCCTGGCGCACGCACTCGCGCAGCGTGTCGACCGAGCGCAGCGGCTTCAGGCGCGCGGTCACCATCATGCGGCGATCGACATAGACCCACAGCGTCGCCACCTCGGCCGCCTCCATGTCGAGGCTGAACATCACGTCGTTGACCACCGCGCGCAGCACGCCTTCCTGCTGCTCGATGCGGGTCGAGTGCGAGCCCTCGCGCAGGAATTCGTAGAAGCTCTCGGGCAGGCCCAGATGGGCGCGCATCCAGCGTTCGCTGGCGCCGTGCGCGAGATTGAAATGCAGCCACTGGAACTCGCCCTGGGCGGCGCCCTTCACGGGCACGTCCAGCAGGCGCAGGCTGGTCTCGGTCGCGTCCACGGGCACCCCGGCCGCGTCCGGCGCGAAGCGGAACGCGCAGACCATGCCGCTCATGTCGGCGCCGTACGTGGGAATGATCATTTCTGGTTTCATCGACTGTCCTGCCTATCCTGTCCGCCGCCTGCCGCGCACCGTCCGCCACCCACGGCGCGCCCGCCCTCCTGTTTCGCCGATGCGCGTGTCAGCATGATGGCGCGTCATCTGGCTGCCACGATCGCGTCGCGTCGGCGCGACAGCGAAAGCCGGCCGGCGCCCGCTCGAAAGCGCGTCGTAAACGTGGGCGCGGGCGACACGTCGCCGGCAACGAAGCATAGCGAAACCCGGGGAGAACCGCGAATCAATCCGGCGCGGGTCGAAAGCTCAGGATGGCGAAGCGCCTGCCGGCGGCAGACCGGCGGCAGACCGGCGCGGGGCCGGCGCGGAATCGACGGAGGTCGACGAAAGGTCGGCAGGAGATCGGCGAGAAGCCGGAATGCACCGCGCCCGGCATCGCGCAAATGAAAATGCCGGCGCGCGGGCCGGCATCTCGTCGGAATCAGGGTTGGCGGTTCTGGTTCGCCGAACTCGGGCAGGACGGATCCTTGCCCCAGTGACCGTCGCAGACGCGCCAGCGACAGAGTTGATCCTCGAAGAAGCCGCGCTGGCTGCACTCCTTCACGCGCGCGGCCAGCGAGCCGGTATCGGCGGCGGCCACCTTCTGCACCGGCGCGGCCTTTTCCTTGCGCGGCTTGGCCGACAGCGGCACGCCCGGATCGGCCGGCTTGGTGCGGGCCACCAGCGCGGCCAGCAGGTCGGCATCGGGATCGTCGGGCTTCTTCGCGGTGGCGCCGGCCGGGCGGCGCTTGGCGGCGGCCTCGAGCTGGCGGTCGTGGCGCTTCTTGGCGGCCAGTTCCTGCCTGGCGTGCGCCTCCTCGCGCTTGGCCTCGGCGGCGGCGAGCCGCGCCTCGGCCTTGGTCTGGTGCTGCGGCTTGCCCTTGGCGGCCGCCACGTCCTGCCTGGCGCCCGCGGCACTGGCGCCGGCCTTGC
>NZ_VWWC01000202.1:0-10925 GCF_011753175.1 Burkholderia sp. Cy-637
TCGCCGTGCCTCGCCTGCGGGGCGGGGCCGGGCGAGACCTCATGGCTCGCCCGAGTCGCGCTCGTCGCCCAGGCGGTGCGGGGATCGCGGCGCGGCTTCATACCGGCTGCGCGGCGGGGGCCGGGCTCGACAGGCGCGGCACGCTGCGGTCGTTGATCGGCAGGTGCAGCAGGCCGGCGGCCACGCCGAGCGCCATCGAGCCGTACCAGAGCGGCAGGTAGGAGTGGGTGGCATCGTAGACGACGCCGCCGAGCCAGACGCCGAAGAAGCTGCCGAGCTGGTGGCCGAAGAACACGAAGCCGAACAGCGTCGCGATATAGCGCACGCCGAACACCTGCGAGACCAGGCCGTTGGTGAGCGGCACCGTGCCGAGCCAGATCAGGCCGGTGACGAAGGAGAACAGGTAGAGGCTGGCGGGCGTGAGCGGCAGCAGGATGAACAGCGCCATCGAGATCGCGCGCGTGAAGTAGATGCCGGCCAGCAGGTACTTGCGCCGCCAGATGCCGCCGGCATAACCGCACAGGAAGGTGCCGAGCGTGTTGGCCAGGGCGATGGTGGCCAGCGCGATGCTGGCCTGGCGCGCGCTCATGCCGCGATCGAGCAGGTAGGCCGGCATGTGCGCGGCGATGAAGGCGAGCTGGAAGCCGCAGGCGAAGAAGCCGATGTTGAGCAGCCAGAAACCGCGATGCGTGAGTGCCTCGCGCACCGCGGCGCGCATCGTCTGGTGGCTGCCGCCCTCGGCGCCGCGCACCGGCGGCCGGTCGCGCAGCCAGGCCGCGAGCGGCGCGGTGGCCAGCATCACGGCGGCCAGCACGAAGCTGGCGCGCACCCAGCCGATCGAGTCGATCATGCCCTGCGCGAGCGGCACCATCACGAACTGGCCGAGGCCGCCGATGGTGCCGGCCATGCCGAGCGCCCAGCCGCGATGCTCGGCCGGGAACAGCCGCGAGAGCGCGCCGTATACGGCCCCGAAGGCGGTGCCCGACAGCGCGATGCCGACCATCAGGCCGGTGCCGAGCGTGTAGACGCCGGGCGTGGCCGCCAGCGCCATCACCACCAGGCCGAGCGCGTAGAGCACGGCGCCGGCGAAGATCACGCGCGCCGAGCCGTAGCGGTCGGCGATCATGCCGGTGAAGGGCTGGGCGATGCCCCACAGCAGGTTCTGCAGCGCCAGCGCGAGGCCGAAGGTCTCGCGGCTCCAGCCGTGATCGAGCGTGACCGGCATCAGGAACAGGCCCTGCACGTTGCGCACGCCCAGCGCGCCGCCCATCACGATGCCGCCCATGATCACCAGCAGCCAGCGGTGGCGCCAGGCCTCCTCGGAACGGATCTGCATATGTCTCCTTCTCATGTCGCGCGGCACGCGTCGCGAGCGCGACGCCAGCCGTCGCGGGCCGCCGGGCCTCAATTAAGCGCCTGGCGGGAGCGTGCATCAAGTGAGAATGCGGCACGCTTCGCATGCGCGGGCCGCATGAAAGGGGTCGCATGCGATGCGCACCGATGCAGGCGCCGGGCGGGAGGGAGTCAGCAGCCCGGCGATCCTCCGTATCGACATGCCTGGCCGGTCGACGGCCTCCAGGTGCGAATCAGCGCGCGTCCTGCTCGTCGAACTCCAGCTTGCGCGCGGGTTCGACCCCGGTGGCGGCCAGGATCCAGTCGATCACCGCGCGCACGTTCTCGCGCGGCTCGGGATCGACCTGGTGCAGCCAGTAGGCGTAGCCGGTGGCGCGATGCGAGTCGGACTCGCCGATCGCGGCGAGCCGGCCGTCGGCCAGCAGCGGCGCGACCAGGGCCACGCGCCCCAGCGCGATGCCGCGCCCGGCCAGCGCGGCCTGGATCACCTGGTCGTATTGATTGAAGCGCAGCACGCCGCGCCGCTGCGCGGCCTCCAGGCCGAGCGCGCCGAGATGATCGGCCCATTGCAGCAGCGGGCGGCGCGGGCCGTCGAATTCGAGCAGCGCGTGGCGCGCCAGCGTGTCGGCATCCAGCGCGGTGACGCCCAGCGAGGGATGCGCCACCGGCACGATGGTCTCGTCGAACAGCCGCACCGAGCTGGCCGGCGCGTGGTCGGCCGCCGCGTAGCGGATCGCCAGGTCGATGCCCTCGGCGCGCAGGTCGAGCAGCTTGTCGGTGGCGGCCACCCGCAGGTCGACGCCGGGATGCGCCTGCTGCAACTCGCCGAGCCGCGGCAGCAGCCACAGGCCCGCCACGCCGATGCTGGCGGTGATGGTCACGGGCTGGGGCGCCTTGGGATGGGTCAGGGCCTCCACGCTGTCCTGCAACTGGCGCACGGCTTCGTCGGCGACGCGAAACAGGCGCTCGCCCTCGGGCGTAAACGAGATCGAGCGGTAGCCGCGGTGGAACAGGCGCGTGCCGAGCGCCTCCTCGAGCGCATTCACCTGGCGGCTCACGGCCGATTGCGTGAGGCACAGGTCCTGGGCGGCGAGCGTGATGCTCATGCGCCGGCCGACGGCCACGTAACCGCGCAGGAGATCGAGCGAGGGGAGTTTGATGAGCGGGACTGTCATGCGCGAGCCTCATGCGATCAATGCAAGAAGATTGATTGAGTCGAGCGGGGCGGTCAAGTGCAATAGCGCTCGGAGCCTGCCCTGCGATCAAGCGGAATGGGCATGGCATGCACTGCGGGTATGTGAGGGAAAATGGCCGATACGACTGGAAAGACGCGCGACATGGACCACGCGGCCGACGCCGGGCCCGAGCCGGTCACCATCGTCGCCGGGGACGGTTATCCGATCGGCGGCTTCGTCTGGCGTCAGGCCGCGCCGCCCGATCCGCTCGCACCGCGCCCGGTGGTGGTGGTCAACGCGGCCACCTCGGTGCGCTGCCGTTACTACTTCCGCTTCGCGGCCTGGCTGCATCGCCACGGCTGCGATGCGATCGTCTACGACTACCGCGGCATCGGCGAATCGCGTCCGCCGGTGCTGGCGCGATTCGAGGCGAGCTGGCTCGACTGGGGCGAGCGCGATGCCGAGGCGGTGCTGCGTTACGCCTCGACGGCCTTTCCCGGCCAGCCGATCGACGTGGTCGCGCACAGCATCGGCGGGGTGGCGCTGGGCCTGGCGCCCTCGAACCACCTGGTGCGCCGCGTCTTCACGATGGGCGCGCAATACGCGCACTGGCGCGATTACGCGCCGCGCAGCCGGGTATCGATGCTGTGGAAATGGCACCTGGTGATGCCGCTCGTGAGCGCGCTGTGCGGTTATTTCCCGGCGCGGCGGCTCGGCTGGATGGAGGACACGCCGCGCGGCGTGGCGCTGTCCTGGAGCCGCAGCCGCGCCGAGTTCGAGCACACCTACCGGCGCGCGCCGATCCGGCGCGGCGAGCGCGAGCGCCGCGCGCTGGTGCAGCGCTTCGCGGCCCTGCGCGCGCCGATCCTGGCGCTCAGCGTGAGCGACGACCCGTTCGGCACGGTCGCCGCGATCGAGCGGCTGCTGCGCTACTTCACCCGCAGCCGCGTCACCCATCTGCGCCTGAACCCCGAGCAGGTGGGCGAAACCGCGATCGGCCATTTCGCCTTCTTCCACAGCCGCTTCGAGGGCAGGCTCTGGCCGATGGTGCTGGACTGGCTCCTGCGCGGCCGGATCGCGGACGAGGTGCCGGGGCGCATCGTCTCCGAGCGCGAGGCGGCCGAGGCCGGCGGCAGCGAGGACGAGCCGGGCGCGATCGAGCCGGAGGCGGTGCTGCTCTAGCGCGGGCTCCATGGTTTCGTCGCGTGCGCGATGCTTGGCAGATCCCGCACGCGCCGCGCGCCGCGCGCGAGGATCGCGCGCGGCCCTTTTTCTTCCCGGCTGCCTGCCGGTGGTGGGCGCGGCTGCCGCTGCGCGCCGCGCCGGCTTCGTCCTTGGCGGCGCGCTGCCGCCAGCGCCAGCCCGAGCTCAGCCTTCGCGCCGACGCGCGAAGTAATGCGCGGGCGAATCGCCGAACGCGCGCCGGAACATCGCGATGAAATTGCTCGGCGTGGCGTAGCCGAGCGCATCGGCCACGTTGGCGACCGGCGCGCCGCCGGCCAGGCGCTCCAGCGCCAGCGTCAGGCGCGCCTGCTGCCGCCACTGCGCGAAGCTGGTGCCGGTCTCGGCCTGGAACAGGCGGCTCAGCGTGCGCGCCGACAAGCCGCCCCATTGCGCCCAGTCCTCCAGCGTGCGGCCCTCGTGCGGCTGCGCGAGGATGCGCCGGGCGATCTTCAGCAGGCGCCGGTCGGCCGGCATCGGCAGGTGCAGCGGTTCGTGCGGCGCGCGGCGGATCTCGTCGAGCAGCACGCGGCTGATGCGCGTTTCCTCGGCGCTCAGCGTGTCGCGCCCATACCAGCTCACGGCGCGGCGCACCAGGGCCGCCATCAGCTCGGTGGTCGCGATCACGCAGGGTTCGGCGGGCAGGGTGCGGCTCGCCGTGGGCGCGATCGCCACGCTCCAGCCGCTCAGCGCGCCGCTGATGCTGACCTTGTGCGGCACCCCGGGCGGAATCCAGCCGGCCCGGTGCGGCGGCAGCAGCCAGGAGCCGTGCGGGGTGCGCACGTGCACGCAGCCGCTCTCGATGCAGAACACCTGGCCGCGCCGGTGCTGGTGCCAGTCGATCTCGCGCGTGCCGAGGCGATAGGCGTGCGGCCCGCGGTGCTCGCCGCCGGGCAGGGCGATCAGGACCGGGCCGTCGAGCCGCTCGATCGCTTCCTGGAGCGTCGAGGGGCTGTCGGGGGTGGATGAAGCCGGGTTGGAGGTCATGGCCGGAATTCATTATTTTTTGACCAAACGACATTATCAGCTTTGCCCGCCGCCGGCCAACAATGCTCCTCGTGTGGTTGCGAAACCCGAATTCGATGGAGCGTTCACCATGACTACCCGAACCACCAGCACCCCGGCGCTGCGCATCTTCAACCTGCGCGAATTTCCCTTCGTCCTGATGCGCAACGAGACGATCGAGGACGGTTACGCCGCGCGCTGGGAGGACGAGATGCAGACCCTGTTGCGGATCGGCATGCCGTTCGTGATGATCTTCCCGGCCGGCCGCCCGGAGGAGGGGCACGAGGACCGCAAGCAGCGCGGCCTCTGGCTCAAGCAGAACCGCGAGGCGCTGGCCGCGATCTGCCGCGCGCTGATCTCGATCGAGCCGGATCCGGCCGAGCGCGAGGCCGCGCTCGAGCGCGCGCCGGGCATCGAGCGGGCCTTCGGGGTGCCGGTGGAGGTGGCCGCCACGCTCGACGAGGCGCGCCGGATCGCCTTGAATCGCATGACCGGCGCCGCCGAGGGCTCGCTGGTGGCCTGATCCCGCGCTTGCTCGTGCGGTTCGAATCGCCGGCGCGCTCGCGCCGGCGGTTTCCCGCCTGATCCGTTTCGTTCTCCCGCCTTCCTTTCCCCGCCATTCCACGCAATTCCCCGCCTCGCCGCTTCCCCGGCGCGAGTTCCCGCATCCGCTTGCCGCGACCCGGCCGCGCCTCGGCCATCCCGGGCCTTCCATCGCCTCGTCGCCTGCCAGGGTTCCGCTTTCCTCCGAGGAAAGCGGGGCGGGCCCCCTGCGGTTTTCCCCTAGTGATGCCTGCTTGACTTGTTCAAATTGGAACCTTAATTTTGCGCCTGTTCCTACATGTACTTTTTAGAGGAACAGGCCGGTCGAAACGACCGCATCCCATCCGACCAGGGTTCCACGATGTCCTTCCGTCTGTCGCGTCTGACGTTCGCGCTCGCCGCCGGCCTGCTGCCGCTCGTCGCCCATGCCGATTCGAGCGTCACGCTGTACGGCATCATCGACGAGTTCTTCCAGTACGTGAACACCGGCAACGGCTACACCGCGGCGATCGGTTCGTCGGGGCAGTGGGCCAGCCGGATCGGGCTGCGCGGCCACGAGGACATCGGCGGCGGCAACTACGTCAACTTCGACCTGCAGAACGGCTTCAACCCGAACGACGGCAGCTTCGCCACGCCGGGCTCGATGTTCAGCCGCCAGGCCTGGGTCGGGCTGGGCGGCAACTGGGGCGAGCTGCACGTGGGCCGCCAGAACTCGCCGCTGTTCAACGACCAGGGCGGGCTCGACGCGTTCGGCGCGGCCACCCAGGCTTCCGGTTTCAGCAACATGGAAACCTACGCGGTGCGCACCAGCAATACGGTCTCCTACACGTCGCCCTCGCTGTCGGGGCTGCAGTTCAGCGTCTATGTCGGCTTCGGCGACGCGGGCGGGTTGCGCTCGGGCGGCGCCAGCTACCAGGCCGACGTGACCTACGCGCGCGGCCCGTTCTCGGCGATCGCGGCGGCCCAGGCGGTGCGCAGCGCCGACAACAGCACGCTCGATCGCACCGCCGAGGTGGGCGCCGGCTACCAGATCGGCAAGACCACCGTTTATCTCGGCTGGAGCGGCGCGAAGTGGGCCGACATCGGTCTCGACGTGAATATCTACGGCATCTCGGCGCTCTACCAGGTGACGCCCGCGCAGGCCCTGTCGCTGGGCGGCACCTACCTGCACGACGAGACGGGGCAGGGCGCCAACGCCCGGCAGATCGCCGCGCTCTATACCTACACGTTCTCCAAGCGCACCTCGCTGTACGGCGCGCTGTCCTTCCTGCAGAACCGCGGCGACGCCTCGTACCGGCTGGCCGGCTCCGCCAACGCGGGCCTGCCGCTGGCCTATCCGGGGGCGGACGCGCGCGGCTTCCAGCTCGGCATGGTGCATCGCTTCTGAGCCCGCCGCCGCCGTTTTCCCGTTCCCTTCATCGATCGTTTCAGCGAGTGAGCCGAGCTTCCGTCATCACCATGCGTGCGTCCCGATCCACCTTCCGGCGCCGCCCGTCGTCAAACCTGTGCATACTTGTACCTTTTGCGACGCGCGAACGGCTTTCCGCTACCGGAAACCGGGGCCGCGCGGCACTTGCTGACAGGAGACAGAAGATGGTGCGTAAATCGGCCAGGACGTCCGAAGTCGGGCGTTCCAAGGCACACCGGGTGGCGGCGGAGCTCGAGCGGGACATCCTGAGCGGGCGGCTGCCCTATGGCCAGCAGCTCGAGAGCGAGAGCGAGCTGGTCGAGCGTTTCGCGGTGAGCCGCAACACGGTCCGCAAGGGCCTCGACCTGCTCACCAGCAGCGGCCTGATCACGCGGCGCGGCGGGATCGGCTCCTTCGTGACCTTCCACGGCCAGGCCATCGACGGCTCGCTGGGCTGGACCACCGCGCTGGAGCGCGCCGGCGGCAGCGCGCAGACCAAGTTGCTGCAGATCGCGATCATCGACGATGAGGCGCTGGCGGCCGAGCTGGGCCTGGCCGGCGCGCGCTTCGTGGCGATCGACCGGATGCGCGTGATTGGCGACACGGCCGCGCATATCTCGCTGGAACGCAGCCGCCTGCCGTTCTCCGACGAACTGGCCGCGCTGCCGCTCGAAGGGCTGGTGGGCGGCTCGCTGAACCGCACGCTGGCCGAGCACGGCATGGTGGCCGACCACGGCGAGCAATGGGCCGAGGTGGTCGGCCTGGAGGCCGAGGACGCGCGGCTGCTCAAGCGCCGCGCCGGCACGCCCTTCCTGCGCTCGCGGCGCCTCACGCGCGACCGCGAGAACCGCGTGATCGAGTACGTGGTGAGCCTGCTCGACCCTGCCCACTTTGCCCTGCACCTGGAATTCTGATGTCGATCGACCGTACTGATTCGTTTCCCCACCCCGACCAGGCCGATGCCGCGCGCCTGGACCGCGCGCGCGGCGCCTTCTACGGCCTCGCGCTGGGCGATGCCTTCGGCATGCCGACCCAGGCCCTGAGCCGCGAGACCATCCGCGAACGCTTCGGCCGCGTCACGGGCCTGCTCGATGCGGGCCCCGACCAGCCGATCGCGCCGAACATGCGCGCCGGCGCGATCACCGACGACACCGAGCAGGCGGTGCTGGTGGCGCAGTTGCTGGTGGACGGGCAGGGCGCGATCGCGCCGCTCGAGTTCGCGCGGCGCCTGATCGCCTGGGAAGCCGACATGAAGGCGCGCGGCTCGCTGGACCTGCTCGGCCCCTCCACGCGGCGCGCCACGCAGGCCATCGTCGATGGCGAGGACGTCTCGCTGGCGGGCCGCTTCGGCACCACCAACGGCGCCGCGATGCGCGTCACGCCGGTGGGCATCGCCACCTCGCTGGCCGATCCCGAGGCCTTCGTCGAGGCGGTGGTCGGTTCCTGCCTGGTGACCCATCACACCACGCTCGGCATCGCCAGCGCGGCCGCGGTGGCGGCCGTCGTGTCGGCCGGCATCGAGGGCGCCTCGCTGGGCGAGGCGCTGGAGGCCGGCACACGTTTCGCCGAGCTCGGCGAGACGCGCGGCAACTGGATCGCCGGCGCGCGCATCGGCGCGCGGCTGCGCTGGGTGGCGGGCGAGAGCGCCGCGCGCAGCGGCGAGGCGCTGGCCGACTGGCTGTACGAAGTGGTCGGCACCTCGGTGGCCTCGCAGGAATCGGTGGTGGCGGCCTTCGCGCTGGCCCACGACGCGCGACGCCACGGCACCGCGATCGAGGCCTCGCTGGCCAGCGCGGCCAGCCTCGGCGGCGACACCGACACCATCGCCGCGATGCTCGGCGCGATGCTCGGCGCCTGCGCCGGCTACCAGGCACTGCCCCAGTCACTCGTCGAGACCGTGCGCCGCGTCAGCGCGCTCGATCTCGATGCGCTCAGCGCGCAACTGCTCGCCTTGCGCGGCACACGGGGCCCGCGCGGCTAGCGCGAGCCCCGCGCATCCCGCGCGTTCCCCACCCAGCTCCAGGAGACAGACAGATGGCTTCGTCCCGCAACCCCGCGCACGCCGGCAAGATCGAGGCACGCGGCATCGAACCGGTACCCGACGACGAGTGTCGCGGCCATCCGCTGCAACTGTTCTGGGTCTGGTTCGCCGCCAACATCAGCATTCTGGCGCTGCCGCTGGGCGCCACCCTGGTGGCCTTCCAGCACCTGGCGATCTGGCAGGCGATGCTGGTGGCGGTGGTCGGCGCGGCCGGCTCGTTCGCGCTGGTCGGGGTGATCTCGATCGCCGGGCGGCGCGGCCATGCGCCGAGCCTGACGCTCTCGCGCGCGGTGTTCGGCGTGCGCGGCAACATCGGGCCGACCATCGTCTCGCTGCTCTCGCGGCTCGGCTGGGAAACCGTCAACACCACCACCGGCGCCTACGTGCTGCTCTCGCTGTTCTCGATCGTGTTCGGCGGCTCGGCCGAGGCCAAGGCGCATCCGCTGCTCACGCTGCTGTTCATCGCGATCTTCGTGGCGGCCACCCTGGTGGTGTCGGGCCTCGGCCATGCCACCCTGCTGGTGATCCAGAAGTGGTCGACCTGGGTCTTCGGCGCGCTGAACCTGGTGGTGGCCGGCTTCCTGGCCCAGGCGATCGACTGGCACGCGGTGTTCGCGGCGGCCCCGGCGCCGGCCAGCGCGGTGATCATCGGCATCGGCACCATCGCGGGCGGCACCGGCATCGGCTGGGCCAACGCCGGCGCGGACATGTCGCGCTACCAGGCGCGCGAGGTGAAGGCCGGCTCGCTGGTCGCCTCGGCCGCGTTCGGCGCGGGCATCCCGCTGATCCTGCTGATCACGCTCGGCGCGCTGCTCGCGGTGGGCAACGACAAGCTCGCCTCGGCCACCGACCCGATCGCCGCGATCCGCGATCTGCTGCCCCACTGGATGGCGATTCCCTACCTGATCGCCGCCTTCGGCGGGCTGCTGCTGTCGAACTACCTGTCGGTCTATTCGGCCGGGCTCACCACGCTCACGCTGGGCCTGAAGGTCAAGCGCGTGCAGGCGGTGGTGGTCGACGTCGTGGTGATCTCCACCGGCTCGATCTACTTCATGCTGGTCGAGGGCAGCTTCTACGGCCCCTTCATCGGCTTCATCTCGCTGCTGGCGGTGCCGATCACGGCCTGGGTCGGCATCTTCATCGTCGACCTGGCCGGCCGCGACGGCTACCGGCCCGAGGCCCTGCTCGACGTCAGCCCGGCCAGCGCCTACTGGTATCGTGGCGGCGTGGAATGGCGCGCGTTCGGCGCCTGGGCGCTGGCCATCGTGCTGGGCTTCAGCTTCCTGTCGATCGGCGGCGAGCACGGCTTCCACGGGCCCTTCGCCGACAGCTGGCTGGGCCGCAACGGCCTGGGCTGGATCGTCACCTTCATCGTCGCGGGCGGTCTCTATGCGCTGCTCGGCGGCGCGCGGCGCAATCGTGGTCTGCAGGAGCGTATGTCATGAGTTTGGCAGTTCCCCGTCTGATTCATACGGGACAGGTATTGGTGGACCTGATCATGCGCGTGGGCGCGCTGCCGCCGCCCGGCGGCGACGTGCTGGCTTCCGAGGCGCGCTTCGAGGTGGGCGGCGGTTTCAACGTGATCGCGGCCGCGCGGCGCAGCGGCATGGCCTGCGTCTATGCCGGCGGCCACGGCACCGGGCGCTTCGGCGAGCTGGCGCGCCAGGCGCTGGCCGCCGAGGGCGCCGAGCTGGCCGCGCCGCGCGTGCTCGATCGCGATACCGGCATCTGCGTGGCGATCGTCGACGCCAGCACCGAGCGCACCTTCGTCACCCATCTCGGCGCCGAGGCGGTGCTGGAGCGTGACGTGCTCGACGCGCTGGCGGTGACGCCGCGCGACATCGTCTATGTGACGGGCTACGGCTTGTGCGTGCCCGACAAGGGCGCGCTGCTGGCGGACTGGCTCGAGACGCTGCCCGAATCGGTGGTGGTGGCCTTCGATCCGGGCCCGCTGGTCGACAGCATCGAGTCGGCGCTGCTCGCGCGCGTGATGCGGCGCACGCGGATCTGGACCGGCAACCGCGAGGAGGCGCTGCGCCACACCGGCCGCGCGAGCGTCGAGGCGGCGCTGGACGAGCTCGCCGCGCGGCTGCCGGCCGGCGCGCTGGCGATCGTGCGCGATGCCGAGCAGGGCTGCGTGGTGTCGATCGACGGCGTGCCCGCGCGGGTGGCGGCCTTC
>NZ_VWWC01000203.1:0-10772 GCF_011753175.1 Burkholderia sp. Cy-637
TCACCGGCTGGCTGGTGCCGATGGGTTTCGAGCGCGGCGTCGCCACCCCGCTGATGACCGCGCATCCGCAGCCGGCCGCGTTCCGCGAGGCCTTCGAGCGCGCTGCGTTCGACCTGTCCGAGCCGCTCGCCGAGGCCAACCGGCGCCGGCGCGACTCGGCGGTGTTCGCCTCGCGCGGCGAGCTGGCGGCCCTGAGCGGCGCCGACGCGGCCGTCACCGTGCTGCTGCGCGACGACAGCGACTGGCTGAAACAAGCCGACGAGGCCCTGCTGATCGCCCTGAACCCCGAACTCGACGCGCCCGGCGCCGTCGATCCCGATTGCCTGGCCGGCGTGCCCGGCGCCTTCACGCGTTTCGCGCCGCTGTCGGCGGGCCGCCGCGCGAAGACCGCCCCGCTCGGCCCGCTGGCGCTGATGCCCGGCGACGTGAGCCTGCTGCGCGCGGCGCGCGCCAAGCCGGTCAAGCCCGGCAAGGAACCCAAGGACGGCGGCAAGAGCGCCGAGGCGGGCAAGAACGGCAAGCCCGCCAAGGGTACGAAAGACGCCCGGGACGAGGCCGCCCGCCCCGCCCAGGCGGAAGCCGACACCGCCCCGCGCCGCCGCGCCCGCTCGGCCGCCCAGGAAGCGCTGGCCGCCGCGCTCGAGGCCGACCGGATCGCGATCGAGCGCGTCGAGCCGAGCGTCGACGACGGCCGCTTCGCGGCCAAGCGCGTGGTGGGCGAGGCGATGCGCGTGAGCGCCACGCTGATCGTCGACGGCCACGCCCGGCTCGGTGCCGCGGTGGCGTTCCGCGCGGCCGACGAGGCCGACTGGCGCGAAGTGCCACTGGCCCCGCTCGGCAACGACCGCTGGCAGGCCAGCATCCCGCTCGACCGGATCGGCCGTCACCAGTTCCGGGTGCTGGCCTGGCGCGACGACTGGGGCTCGCTGGTCGACGACATCGGCAAGAAGCACGCGGCCGGCCAGGAGATCGCGCTGGAGCTGCAGGAAGCGCGCGCGCTGCTGGCCGCCGCGCTGAAGGCGAACCCGCGCCAGGCCGAGGACCCGCGCCGCGACACGCGCGCCGCCCAGGCGCTGGCCAAGGCCTTCGACGGCAGCGACGCGGGCGGCCAGCTCGCCCTGCTGCTCGCGCCCGATTCGGCCGCCGCCTATGCCGCGCTGTACCGGCGCAGCGCGCTCACGCGCGACAGCCGCGTCCATCTCGTCGAGGTCGAGCGCCGCGCCGCGCGCTTCGGCAGTTGGTACGAGATGTTCCCGCGCTCGGCCGCCGACGACGTGCAGCGCCACGGCACCTTCGAGGACGTGGCGCGCCACCTGCCGCGCATCCGCGAGATGGGCTTCGACGTGCTGTATTTCCCGCCGATCCACCCGATCGGCCTGACCGCGCGCAAGGGGCGCAACAACAGCCTGCGCGCGGGCCCCGAGGACGTCGGCAGCCCCTACGCGATCGGCTCGCCGATCGGCGGCCATACCGAGCTGCATCCGAGCCTGGGCACGCTGGGCGCGTTCCGCTCGCTGGTCGCGGCGGCGCACGCGCACGGCATCGAGATCGCGCTCGACTTCGCGATCCAGTGCTCGCCCGACCATCCCTGGCTGGCGCGCCATCCCGGCTGGTTCGCCTGGCGCCCCGACGGCTCGCTGCGCTTCGCCGAGAACCCGCCCAAGCGCTACCAGGACATCGTCAACCCCGACTTCTACGCGAGCGACGCGATGCCCGAGCTGTGGGTCGCGCTGCGCGACGTGATCCTGCACTGGGTGGACGCCGGCGTGAAGATCTTCCGCGTCGACAACCCGCATACCAAGCCGCTGCCGTTCTGGGCCTGGCTGATCGAGGACGTGCGTGCGCGCCATCCCGACGTGGTGTTCCTCTCCGAAGCCTTCACGCGGCCGGCGATGATGTACCGGCTCGCCAAGCTCGGCTTCTCGCAGTCGTACACCTACTTCACCTGGCGCGAGAACAAGCACGAGCTGCGCGAATACCTGCTGGAGCTGGCCGACGGCCCGGCGCGCGAATTCTTCCGCCCGAACTTCTTCGTCAACACGCCCGACATCAACCCGCGCTACCTGCACCACGCACCCCGCGCGCAGTTCGTGATCCGCGCCGCGCTGGCCGCGCTGCTCTCCGGGCTGTGGGGCATGTACAGCGGTTTCGAGCTGGGCGAATCGGCGCCCTTGACCGACGACGGCGAGGAATACCGCGACGCCGAGAAATACGAGCTGCGCGCGCGCGACTGGCACCGCCCCGGCAACCTGGCCGCCGAGATCGCCCTGCTCAACCGCCTGCGGCGCGGCAACCCCGCCCTGCAGACCCATCTCGGGATCCGCTTCCTCGACGCGCCCAACGATTCGGTGCTGGTGTTCCGCAAGGCCACGCCCGGCTTCGACAACGTGATCGTGGCCGCGATCAGCCTCGATCCCTGGGCGCCGCAGTCGACCGACTTCATGCTCGACGCGGCGCTCTACGAAGGCTGGGGCGTGCCCGAGGGCGCCGCGCTGCGCAGCGTGGAACTCGCCAACGGCCATCAGCACCATTGGCACGGCACCCGCCAATACGTGAACCTCGACCCGCATGCGCTGCCGTTCGCGCTCTGGCGCATCGCGCCCGAGGTGCCCCGGCCCGCCGCCTCGACGCCGCAGCCCGGCGAAGGAAACCAGCGATGATCCGCGAAGAACCGCACGATTCACCGCAACACGCGCCGTTCCAGCGCGGTGCCGGCAATGCCCGGCGCGGCGCGCGCCGCAACGGGGCGCGCTTTTCCGAACGCGGCACCCTGGCCGGCGATCCGCTCTGGTACAAGGACGCGATCATCTACCAGTTACACGTGAAGTCCTTCTTCGACTCCAACGGCGACGGCATCGGCGACTTCCCCGGCCTGATCTCCAAGCTCGACTACATCGCCTCGCTGGGCGTGGACGCGCTGTGGCTGCTGCCCTTCTATCCCTCGCCGCGCCGCGACGACGGCTACGACATCGCCGACTATCGCAACGTCCATCCCGACTACGGCACCCTGGCCGACGTGCGCCGCTTCATCCGCGAGGCGCACGCGCGCGGCATCCGCGTGATCACCGAGCTGGTGATCAACCACACCTCGGACCAGCATCCCTGGTTTCAGCGCGCGCGCCGCGCCAAGCGCGGCTCGGTGCATCGCGACTATTACGTGTGGTCGGACACCGACACCAAGTTCGCCGGCACGCGCGTGATCTTCGTGGACAGCGAGCCGTCGAACTGGACCCACGACCCGGTCGCCGGCCAGTACTACTGGCACCGCTTCTACTCGCACCAGCCGGACCTCAACTTCGACAATCCGGCGGTGGTGCGCGAGGTGCTGCAGGTCATGCGCTTCTGGCTCGATCTCGGCATCGACGGCCTGCGCCTGGACGCGGTGCCCTACCTGGTCGAGCGCGAGGGCACCAGCAACGAGAACCTGCCCGAGACGCACGCGGTGCTCAAGCGGATCCGCGCCGCGATCGACGCCGAATACCCCAACCGCATGCTGCTGGCCGAGGCGAACCAGTGGCCCGAGGACGTGCAGGAGTATTTCGGCCGCGAGGACGAATGCCACATGGCCTTCCACTTCCCGCTGATGCCGCGCATCTACATGTCGATCGCCAGCGAGGACCGCTTCCCGATCATCGACATCATGCGGCAGACGCCGGAGCTCGCGCCCAGCAACCAGTGGGCGATCTTCCTGCGCAACCACGACGAGCTGACCCTGGAGATGGTCACCGACGCCGAGCGCGACATGCTCTGGCAGGCCTACGCGAGCGACCGCCGCGCGCGCCTGAACCTCGGCATCCGGCGGCGCCTGGCGCCGCTGATGGAGCGCGACCGGCGCCGCATCGAGCTGATCAACTCGCTGCTGCTGTCGATGCCGGGCACGCCGGTGGTCTACTACGGCGACGAGCTGGGCATGGGCGACAACATCCACCTCGGCGACCGCGACGGCGTGCGCACGCCGATGCAATGGTCCGCCGACCGCAACGGCGGCTTCTCGCGCGCCGATCCCGAGCAACTGGTGCTGCCGCCCGTGATGGGCGCGCTGTACGGCTTCGACGCGGTCAACGTCGAGGCCCAGTCGCGCGACCCGCATTCGCTGCTGAACTGGATGCGCCGGATCCTGGCCACGCGCCGTGCCACCCAGGTGTTCGGGCGCGGCACGCTGCGTTTCCTGCGCCCCGAGAACCGCAAGGTGCTGGCCTACCTGCGCGAGCTGCCCGACGCCACGCCCGTGCTGTGCGTGGCCAACCTGTCGCGCGCCTCGCAGGCGGTCGAGCTCGACCTCTCCGAATTCGCCGGCAGCGTGCCGGTGGAGATGACCTCCGATTCGCCGTTCCCGGCGATCGGCGAGCTGCCCTACCTGCTGACCTTCCCGCCCTATGGCTTCCTGTGGTTCTCGCTCTCGCCGACCGGCGCCGAGCCGGCCTGGCACCGCCCGCATGCCGAGCCGCTGCCCGAGTACACCACCCTGGTGATGCGGCGCGGCGATGCGCAGCCGGCCGCGCCGCTGGTCGCAACGCTGGAGGCCGAGGTGCTGCCGCAATGGCTCGCGCGGCGCCGCTGGTTCGCCTCGAAGGACCGCTCGCTGGACGCGGCACGCTTCGACTGCGTGACGCCGATTCCCGGCGAACCGTTCCAGTACGCCGAAGTGGTGGCCCGCTCCGACGGCCGCGAGGAACGCTACGTGGTGCCGCTGGCCGCCGCCTGGGGCGACGAGACCCCGCATCCGTTGTTCATGCGGCTGGCGCTGGCGCGCGTTCGGCGCGGCCCGACCGTCGGCTACCTGACCGACGCCTTCGCGCTGCCCGGCTTCGCGCACGGCGTGCTGGCCAAACTGGCCGAACGCGCCAGCGTGCCGCTCACCGGCGGCGGCACCCTGGTGTTCTCGCCCGAGCCGACGCTGGACGAAACCATGCCGGCGCTGGGCCCCGCGCCCGAGATCCGCTGGCTCGCCGCCGAGCAGAGCAACAGCTCGCTGGTGATCGGCGAGACCCTGGTGCTCAAGCTGGTGCGGCGGGTGGCGGCCGGCATCCATCCCGAGGCCGAGATGAGCCGGCACCTGACGCGCGCCGGCTACGCCAACGCGCCGGCGCTGGTCGGCGAGGTGCTGCACGTGGGCGCCGACGGCACGCCGCACACGGTGGCGATCGTGCAGGCCTTCGTCGACAACCAGGGCGACGCCTGGGTCCGCTCGCTCGACTTCCTCAAGCGCGCGGTGGGCGACCTGGCGCTGTCGGCCGCGGCCACGCCCGATGCCCGGGAAGCCGACGGCGAGGCCGACGAGATCGACGTCTATGCCGAGTTCGCCGGCGCGATCGGCACGCGCCTGGGCGAGCTGCACGTGACGCTGGCCGCGCCCGCCGACGATCCGGCCTTCGCGCCCGAGCGCGCCACGCCCGCCCACGTGGCGCGCTGGACCCAGGACGCGATCGCGATGGTCGAGCGCGCGCTGGGCCTGCTCGCGCCGCGCCTGGACGATCTGGACGACGGCGTGCGCGAGGCCGCCGTGGCGCTGCTGGCCTCGCGCGAGGAGCTGCTCGCGGCGCTCGGCGCGCTGCTGCCGAAGGATCTCGACGCGCTCTGCACGCGCATCCACGGCGACTTCCATCTCGGCCAGGTGCTCGACGTGCACGGCGACGCGATGCTGATCGACTTCGAGGGCGAGCCGGCCCGGGCGCTGGACGCGCGCCGCGCCAAATCGCATCCGCTGCGCGACGTGGCGGGCCTGCTGCGCTCGCTCTCGTATGCCAGCGCCGCCGCGCAGTTCTCGATCGAGAAGGCCCCCGCGCCCACCGCCGACCTCAAGCGCGCGCTGTTCGACCGCTTCGGGCAGGCCGCGGCCGACCGCTTCCTCGCCAACTACCGGCGCGCCGCCGAGCTCGCGCCCACGCCGTTCGCCGGGCCCGCCGACGCCGAGCGCCTGCTGATGCTGTTCCTGGTCGAGAAGGCCGCCTACGAGCTGGCCTACGAGGCCGCCAACCGGCCCGACTGGCTGAGCGTGCCGGTGCTCGGGCTGGCCGCGCTGGGCACGCAACTGCTGGGCCGCGACCGCGACCCGGAGGAGGACCAGGACGGCCCGTCCTCCGAATCCCATTCACCCGACGAGCTCCCGCCGGAGAACCCGCAATGAGCGACACGCTGTTCGACCCGTCCGATATCGACGCGCTGCTGGACGCGCGCCACCCGGACCCGTTCGCCTGCCTCGGCAAGCACCGCCTCGGCGAGCGCACCGTGGTGCGCTCCCTGCTGCCCGGCGCGCATCGCGTGCACGCGGTGGCGCGCGAGGGCGGCCGCGTGCTCGGCGAGCTGGCGCGCGTGGCGCCGGCCGGCTGCTTCGCCGGCACGCTCGAGGACGACGCCGATTACCGCCTCTCGATCGACTGGATGACCGTGACCCAGGAGGTCGAGGACATCTATGCCTTCGGCCCGCTGCTGGCCGAGGACCGCCTCGCGCGCCTGGCCGAGGGCGACCCGCTGGCCGTGCTCGACTGCCTCGGCGCGCAGCCGATGAGCGTGGACGGCGTGCCCGGCGTGCGCTTCGCGCTGTGGGCGCCGAGCGCCGCGCGGGTCTCGGTGGTGGGCGACTTCAACGCCTGGGACGGGCGCCGCAACCCGATGCGGCTGCGCCGCCCCTGGGGCGTGTGGGAGCTGTTCGTGCCGCGCATCAGCGCCGGCGTGCGCTACAAGTTCGAGTTGCGCACGCGCGAGGGCGCGGTGCTGCCGCTCAAGGCCGATCCTTGCGCGCGCGCCACCGAGGCGCCGCCGCTGACGGCCTCGGTGGTGGCCGACGCCGAGGCGCGGTCGAGCTTCGAATGGCACGACCAGGACTGGATGCGCCGCCGCGCCGAGATCGATGCCGAGCGCGCGCCGATGTCGGTCTACGAGGTCCATCCGGAATCCTGGCAAAGGATCGGCGATCCGCCGCGCGCGCCGAGCTGGGACGAGCTGGCCGACCGGCTGATCCCCTACGCGGCCGGCATGGGCTTCACCCACATCGAGCTGATGCCGGTGGCCGAATACCCGTTCGGCGGCTCCTGGGGCTACCAGCCGCTCTCGCCGTTCGCGCCCTCGGCGCGCTTCGGGCCGGTGGAGGGCTTCTCGCGCTTCGTCGACCGCGCGCACGCGGCCGGCCTCGGCGTGATCGTCGACTGGGTGGCCGCGCATTTCCCGACCGACCCGCACGGGCTCGGCCAGTTCGACGGCAGCGCGCTCTACGAGCACGCCGATCCGCGCGAGGGTTTCCATCCCGACTGGAACACCCTGGTCTTCAACCTCGGCCGCCACGAGGTGCGCGGCTTCCTGATCGCCGCGGCGCTGGCCTGGGTGCGCGACCACCACGTCGACGGATTGCGCGTCGACGCGGTGGCCTCGATGCTCTACCGCGACTACTCGCGCGCCTCGGGCGAGTGGGTGCCGAACGTGCACGGCGGGCGCGAGAACCTCGAGTCGATCGCCTTCCTGCGCAGCCTCAACGACACGCTGCACGGCCCGCTCGCGCCGCCCGGCGTGCTCAGCATCGCCGAGGAATCGACCGCCTGGCCCGGCGTGACCGCGCCCATCGAGCACGGCGGCCTGGGCTTCGACTTCAAGTGGAACATGGGCTGGATGCACGACACGCTGTCCTACCTCGGCGAGGACCCGGTGCATCGCCGCCATCATCACGATCGTCTCAGCTTCGGCCTGGTCTACGCCTTCTCCGAACGCTTCGTGCTGCCGCTCTCGCACGACGAGGTGGTGCACGGCAAGGGCTCGCTGGTGGCCAAGGTACCGGGCGACGCCTGGCAGCGCTTCGCCACGCTGCGCGCCTACTACGGCTTCATGTGGGCCCATCCCGGCAAGAAGCTGCTGTTCATGGGCGGCGAGTTCGCCCAGCCCGGCGAATTCTCGCACGACGGCCAGCCGCCCTGGGACCTGCTCGACGCGCCCGCGCACCGCGGCGTGCAGCGCCTGGTGCGCGACCTGAACCGCCTGAGCGCCGACGAACCGGCGCTGTACCAACTCGACAGCCGGCCCGAGGGTTTCGGCTGGCTGGTCGGCGACGACGCGAACAACAGCGTCTACGCCTTCCAGCGCCGCGACGACAGCGGCCGCGTGCTGGTCGCCATCTGCAACTTCACGCCGGTGCCGCGCGACGGCTATCGCGTCGGGCTGCCGGCGGGCGGGCGCTGGACCGAACTGCTCAACACCGACAGCGCGGCCTATGGCGGCACCAATCGCGGCAACGGCGGCGCGCTCCAGGCGCAGGACGTGCCGGCGCATGGCCAGTCCTGGTCGGCGGAGCTGCGCCTGCCGCCGCTGGCCACGCTGTGGCTGCGCCCGGATTGAGGCCCACGCGAGCCGCGCCCTCGCGCAGCCAGCCGCTTCGAAACGACACGAGCAACGACGACGAACCAGGAGAGCAGCATCATGCGCGCAGCCACCGCCGACCGACTCGAACCGGGCAGGCCCTACCCGCTCGGCGCGAACTGGAACGGCCTGGGCATCAACTTCGCGGTGTTCTCGGCGCATGCCACGCGCATCCAGCTGTGCCTGTTCGATGCGACCGGGCGCAAGGAGATCGCGCGGCTGGACCTGCCCGAGTGCACCGACGAGATCTGGCACGGCTACCTGCCCGACGCGCATCCGGGCACCGTCTACGCGTTTCGCGCCGACGGGCCCTACCAGCCGCAGCACGGCCATCGCTTCAATTCCTCGAAGCTGCTGCTCGACCCCTACGCGCGCAAGCTGATCGGCCAGTTCCGCTGGTCCGACGCGCTGTTCGCCTACCGGCTCCATTCGAACCGCGCCGATCTCTCGATCGACCGGCGCGATTCGGCGCCGGCCATGCCCAAGTGCGTGGTGGTCGACGAGACCTTCGACTGGCGCGACGACCGCCGCCCCGAGGTGCCCTGGCCGCAGACGGTGATCTACGAGACCCACCTGCGCGGCGTCTCGATGCGTCGCGGCGGGCTGCGCCAGCCCGAGCGCGGCACCTTCGCGGCGCTCGGCTCGCCCGAGTTCATCGAGCACCTGCTGCGGCTCGGCGTGAGCACCGTCGAGCTGCTGCCGGTGCATGCCTTCTTGCACAGCCGCGCGCTGGTCAATCGCGGCCTGCGCAACTACTGGGGCTACGACACGCTGGGCTTCTTCGCGCCCGAGCCGTCCTACCTGTCGACGCGCCGGCTCGACGAGATGCGCATCGCGATCCGCCAGCTGCACGCGGCCGGCATCGAGGTGCTGCTCGACGTGGTCTACAACCACACCTGCGAGGGCAACCAGCTGGGCCCCACGCTGAGCTGGCGCGGACTCGACAATGCCAGCTACTACCGGCTGCAGCCCAACGACCCGCGCCTCAACATCGACGAGACCGGCTGCGGCAACACGCTGAACCTCTCGCATCCCCGCGTGCTGCAGATGGTGATGGACTCGCTGCGCTACTGGTGCACCGCCTTCAACATCGACGGCTTCCGCTTCGACCTGAGCGTCACGCTGGGCCGCGAGCCGAACGGTTACGACAAGGGCTCGGGCTTCTTCGACGCGCTCGGCCAGGACCCGATCCTGGCCACCCGAAAGCTGATCGCCGAGCCCTGGGACGTGGGCCCCGGCGGCTACCAGCTCGGCAACCACCCGCCCGGCTTCGGCGAGTGGAACGACCGCTTCCGCGACACGGTGCGCCGCTTCTGGCGCGGCGACGCCGGCATGCGCCCGGAGCTGGCCGCGCGCCTGGCCGGCTCGGCCGACATCTTCCACCACCAGCGGCGCCGGCCCTGGGCCTCGATCAACTTCGTGACCGCGCACGACGGCTTCACGCTGGCCGACCTGGTCGCCTATTCGTCCAAGCACAACGAGGCCAACGGCGAGGACAACCACGACGGCCGCGACGACAACTGCAGCGCCAACTGGGGCGTGGAGGGCGCGAGCGAGGACGCCGGCATCCGCGCGGTGCGCGCGCGCGTGGCGCGCTCGATGCTGGTGACGCTGTACGCCGCGCTCGGCACGCCGATGCTGCTCGGCGGCGACGAGTTCGGCCGCAGCCAGCGCGGCAACAACAACGCCTATTGCCAGGACAACGAACTGTCCTGGTTCGACTGGGAGCTGGCCGAC
The DNA here is from genome assembly GCF_011753175.1 of Burkholderia sp. Cy-637. Classification (NCBI taxonomy): domain Bacteria; kingdom Pseudomonadati; phylum Pseudomonadota; class Betaproteobacteria; order Burkholderiales; family Burkholderiaceae; genus Burkholderia; species Burkholderia sp. Cy-637. Next base: position 10,081 of record NZ_VWWC01000203.1, read on the forward strand.
AGCGAGCACGGCCGCCAACTGAGCGCCTTCGTGGCGCGGCTAGCCGCGCTGCGCCGCGAGCATCCGCTGCTGTCGGAGCCGCGTTATCCCTCGGGCGACCGCGAGGCGGCGCCGGGCCTGCGCGAGATCGACTGGTTCGACGAACGCGGCGAGAGCGTCTCGGTGCCGGCCTGGCAGGACCGCGAGCGCCGCGCGCTGACGATGCGCCGGGTGGGCCCCGATCGCCACGGCGAATGCGAGGCGCTGCTGCTGATGCTCAACGGCTCGGCCCAGCCGCTGCGCTTCGTGCCGCCCGCGCCGGTGCTGGACTGGCATGTGCTGGCCGACAGCAGCCGGCCCGAGGTGGAGGGCGAGGCGCTGGCCGCCGAGGGCATCGAGCTGCCGCCGCACACGGCCCTGATCGCAGCCGCGAAGCTGGGCGCGCGCGAACGCGTCTCGCTCGACGAGACGAACACCGACGCCACCAGCGACGCCCTGCCCGAGGATGCCGAGGACGCGCCCGACGAACTGCCGGCCGCCGCCGCGCCGGCCGACGAGCCCGATGCGGAACCCGAGCCGGTCGCGCAGCGCGCGGCGGCCGCGACACGCGCCAGCCGGCTGTCGGTCCCGGTCCCGGTGCCGGTGCCGGTGCCGGCATCGATTGGGGCAGGCGCCTCACGACGCGCCGCCGACACGGCTCCCGATTCCGCCGC
>NZ_VWWC01000204.1:0-10715 GCF_011753175.1 Burkholderia sp. Cy-637
TCGCCGCCGACAGCGCCCGCGCGGCGCCCACCCCGAGCACCGCGCCGTCCACGCCCACCGCGGCGCCGGCCGGCACGTGCTCGGCCAGCCATTCGACATGCGGCTGGCTCTGCTGGCCGGCCGTCATCTTCATCAGTTCGACGCCGGTGCCGGCCAGCTCGGCGGCGGCCTGCACCCAGTAGCGGCTGTCGACCCACAGGCCCGCGAAATCGGCCGTCACCACCAGGGTGCCGACCGAGCCCGTGAAGCCCGACAGCCAGCGGCGCGCCTGCCAGTGCTCGGGCAGGTACTCGGACAGATGCGGATCGGCGGATGGGACGAGACAGGCGGCGACACCCTCGCGCGCCATCACGCCGCGCAACAGGGCGATGCGAGCGGGAATGGGGGAGACGTCGGGATGACGGGCGTTCATGATGGGTTCCATCCGTGTGGGGGGAGTTCAGCGGCGGGCAAGCGCGCCGGTGGTCAAGGTGACGAGGACAAGTGCGGCGGCGGCGCAGACGGGCCATTCGAGCGTGCCGCCGTCGTGGAACAGACCGGTCAGGTTGCCGGCCATCCTGGCGGCCGCCGCGCCTGCGAGGCCGGCGACCAGCGCGGCGCGCCAGCCGCGGCGCCCGGCGCGCGCCGGATGCAGCCACCAGCCCAGGCCGCCGATGGCGAGACCGAGTACCACGATTCCAAACCAGTTCATCCAGCGCCTTTTTTTCGAATCATCCGAGCTTGCCCCGGGCGTGAACGAAACACCTGTCGTCGCAGGGCATGCGGCGGCCGTCTCCGGTGATCCGGATTATAAAAGTGAGTACGAGAGTGCGGCCGTCCGCGACATTGCCCTACCTAGCGAACGAGTGTAAGGGGTCGGTCAAACGTAAGGCAAGTGGACATAAGTGCCGCAGCGGGGTCCTCCTTCATATGTCCACACAAATTCCAACTATCCTGAAAAAGTGGGCCGAATCGCTCGCCGGAAGGTTGCCAATCGACGGTTTCGGGCGCATCGTACCCTCCAATCGTCGGCCCGGCCGATTGCTGCGACCTGGAGTCGCGCCACCCTGTCGTGAGCAGGGTCTTGGCGGCGCCCGGGCGTGCATCGGGCGAGGGCCGGCAGGCTCGAGAGCGCGTCCTGGCGGGGCTTGCGGCGAATCGCCCCGGTCGGGACAGGCGGCCTGGCGACCCCGCCCGGGCCTTGCCGGTGACAAAAGCGGCAAGACGCTATAATGCGAACCTAAACGATAGCCCCCGGATATGCAGCTCCTCACGATCGGAATCAATCACCACACGGCACCCGTCGCCTTGCGCGAACGTGTGGCGTTTCCGCTCGAACAGATCAAGCCTGCCCTGTCCACCCTGACCGGCGTGTTCCTGGGGCGCCAGGCGCCCAACACGCCCGAAGCCGCGATCCTCTCCACCTGCAACCGCACCGAGCTGTACTGCGCCACCGACGATCGCGCCGCGCGCGATGCCGCCGTGCGCTGGCTGGCCGAGTTCCACGGCATTCCCGCCGACGAGCTCGCGCCGCATGTCTACGCGCTGCCGCAATCCGAGGCCGTCCGCCACGCCTTCCGCGTCGCGTCCGGCCTCGATTCCATGGTGCTCGGCGAAACCCAGATCGTCGGCCAGATGAAGAACGCGGTGCGCACCGCCTCCGAGGCCGGCGCGCTCGGCACCTACCTGAACCAGTTGTTCCAGCGCACCTTCGCGGTCGCCAAGGAGGTGCGCAGCACCACCGAGATCGGCGCCCAGTCGGTGTCGATGGCCGCCGCCGCGGTGCGCCTGGCGCAGCGCATCTTCGAGAGCCTCGCCGACCAGAAGGTGCTGTTCATCGGCGCGGGCGAGATGATCGAGCTGTGCGCCACCCACTTCGCCGCGCAAGGTCCGCGCGAGCTGGTGATCGCCAACCGCACCGCCGAGCGCGGCGCCAAGCTGGCCGAGCGCTTCGGCGGCCGCGCCATGCCGCTGGCCGACCTGCCCGCGCGCATGCACGAATTCGACATCATCGTGTCCTGCACCGCCTCCACGCTGCCGATCATCGGCCTGGGCGCGGTCGAGCGCGCGGTGAAGGCGCGCCGCCACCGGCCGATCTTCATGGTCGACCTGGCCGTGCCGCGCGACATCGAGCAGGAAGTCGGCAAGCTCAAGGACGTGTTCCTCTACACGGTCGACGATCTCGGCGCGATCGTGCGCGAGGGCAATGCCTCGCGGCAGGCCGCCGTGGCGCAGGCCGAGGCGATCATCGAGACGCGCGTGCAGAACTTCATGCAGTGGCTCGACACGCGCAGCGTGGTGCCGATCATCCGCCACATGCATACCCAGGCCGACGCGCTGCGTCGCGCCGAGCTCGAGCGCGCGCAGAAGATGCTGGCGCGCGGCGACGATCCGGCCGCGGTGCTCGACGCGCTGTCGCAGGCGCTCACCAACAAGCTGATCCACGGCCCGACCAGCGCGCTGAACCGCACCAGCGGCACCGAGCGCGACCAGTTGATCGACCTGATGCGCGGTTTCTACGCGCACGGCCCGCGCGCCGACCATTAGCGGCGCCCGCCGCCGCATCTGCCCCACCCGCGGCGCTTCGGCCGCATCCGCCTTCCTTTTCGAATCCTCGCCCGGGAGCGTCGCTCCACACCATGAAAACGAGCATGCAAAGCAAGCTCGACCAGCTCTCGAACCGGCTGGCCGAACTGAACGAACTGCTGAGCCGAGAGAACGTCACCGCCGATCTCGACCAGTACCGCAAGCTGACCCGCGAACACGCGGAAATCGGCCCGGTGGTCGAGCACTATGCGCAATGGCGCCTCGCGCGCGGCGACGAGGCGACCGCCCAGGAACTGCTGTCGGACGCCGCGATGCGCGAGTTCGCGGAAGAAGAGATCCGCGAGGCGCGCGAGCGCATGGCGCGCCTGGAAGCCGAGCTGCAGAAGATGCTGCTGCCGCGCGACCCCAACGACGAGCGCAACATCTTCCTGGAAATCCGCGCCGGCACCGGCGGCGACGAGTCGGCGCTGTTCGCCGGCGACCTGCTGCGCATGTACCTGCGCTATGCCGAGCGGCAGCGCTGGCAGGTCGAGATGATGTCGGAGAGCGCCTCGGACCTGGGCGGCTACAAGGAAGTGATCGTGCGTATCGCGGGCCAGGGCGCCTATTCGCGCCTGAAGTTCGAATCGGGCGGCCATCGCGTGCAGCGCGTGCCGGCCACCGAGACGCAGGGCCGTATCCACACCTCGGCCTGCACCGTGGCGGTGATGCCCGAGGCCGACGAGATCGCCGAGGTCGAGATCAACCCGGCCGACCTGCGCATCGACACCTTCCGCGCCTCGGGCGCGGGCGGCCAGCACATCAACAAGACCGATTCGGCGGTGCGCGTCACCCACCTGCCGACCGGCATCGTGGTGGAGTGCCAGGACGATCGCTCGCAGCACAAGAACAAGGAGCGCGCGCTGAAGGTGCTGGCGGCCCGCATCAAGGACAAGCAGTACCACGAGCAGCACGCCAAGGAAGCGGCCACGCGCAAGAGCCTGATCGGCTCGGGCGACCGCTCGGAGCGGATCCGCACCTACAACTTCCCGCAGGGCCGGATGACCGACCACCGCATCAACCTCACGCTCTACAAGCTCGAGGCCCTGATGGACGGCGATCTCGACGAGATGATCGCGACCCTCGTCAGCGAGCACCAGGCCGAGCTGCTGGCCTCGCTCGGCGAAAGCGACTGAGCGGCGCGCGTCTCATGCCCGCCTCGCCCGCCACCGCCGCCGAACTGCTGCGCGCCACGCCGCTCGATGCCGTCGACGCACGGATCCTGCTCGCCCACGCGCTGGGCTGGAGCCGAACCCAGCTGATCACGCGCGCCGACGCGCCGCTCGCGGCAGCCGACGCCGAGCGTTATCTCGCGCTCGCGGCGCGGCGCCTGGCCGGCGAGCCGGTGGCGCAACTGGTCGGCTCGCGCGAGTTCTTCGGCCTCGAATTCGCGGTCACGCCCGACGTGCTGATTCCGCGGCCCGATACCGAGCTGCTGGTGGAGACCGCGCTCGCCGCGATCGAGGGCATCGCCGCGCCGGCCGTGCTCGATCTCGGCACCGGCAGCGGCGCGGTGGCGATCGCGATCGCCTCGATGCGGCCCGACGCGCGCGTCCAGGCGCTCGACCGCTCGGCCGCGGCGCTGGCGGTGGCACGCGGCAACGCGGCCAGGCTGCTCGACCCGGCGCGCCCGGGCGGCGCCCTGCAGTTCCTGGAGAGCGACTGGTACGGCGCGCTCGATCCGCTGCAGCGCTTTCACGCGATCGTCAGCAACCCGCCCTATATCGCGTGCAGGGACCCGCATCTCGAGCAGGGCGACCTGCGCTTCGAGCCGCGCGGCGCGCTGACGGACGAGGCGGACGGCCTCGAGGCGATCCGCGCGATCGCGGCCGGCGCGCCGGCCTTCCTGTTGCCGCACGGCGCGCTCTGGATCGAGCACGGCTACGACCAGGCCGAGGCGGTGCGCGCGATCCTCGCCGCCGCCGGATTCGAGGCGGTGGCCTCGCTCACCGACCTGGCGGCCATCGAGCGCTGCACCGGCGGGCGCCTGCCCGGCTGAACGCCCGGGCGCGGCTTGCCTGCGGCCGGTGCCCCCGCGAGATGCGCGGAGCACCCGCCGGCCCGGTCCAGGCCCGGTCCAGGCCCTATCCCGGCCCTGCTTTCCGCCCTGGACCGGCGCCGGTCGGCCCTGCCGAAATCCAGTATCATTCCCGTTCTCTGCCCCGCATCAGCACAAGGTTCATCATGGATACCCAACAACGCATCAAGCAAATCGTCGACGAAAACCCGGTCGTGCTCTTCATGAAGGGCACCGCGCAATTCCCGATGTGCGGCTTCTCGGGCCGCGCGATCCAGGTCCTGAAGGCCTGCGGCGTCGACCAGATCAAGACCGTCAACGTGCTCGAGGACGAGGAAATCCGCCAGGGGATCAAGAGCTTCTCGAACTGGCCGACGATCCCGCAGCTCTACGTGAAGGGCGAATTCGTCGGCGGCTCGGACATCATGATGGAGATGTACCAGTCGGGCGAACTGCAGCAACTGTTCGCCGCCGCCTGAGTTCCTCCCCTCGATGGAGGCACGCCCCGCGCCGCCGCGGCGCCTGATCGTCGCGATCACCGGCGCGACCGGCGCGATCTACGGCATCCGCCTGCTCGACCTGCTGCGCGCGGCGGGCGGCGTCGAGACCCACCTGTTGGTGTCGGCGGCCGGCTGGCTCAATATCCAGCACGAACTGCGGCTCTCGAAGGACGAGGTCCATGCGCGGGCCGACGTGGTCCACTCGGTACGCGACGTGGGCGCGAGCATCGCCTCCGGCTCGTTCGCGACCGACGGCATGGTGGTCGCGCCCTGCTCCATGAAGACGCTGGCCAGCGTCGCGCACGGGCTCTCGGACAATCTCGTGGCCCGCGCCGCCGACGTCACGCTCAAGGAGCGGCGCCGGCTGGTACTGATGGTGCGCGAGACGCCCTTCAATCTCGCCCACCTGCGCAACATGACCGCCGTCACCGAGATGGGCGGCATCGTCTTCCCCCCGCTGCCCGCCTTCTACGCGATGCCCGCCTCGATCGACGAGCTGGTCGACCAGACCGTCACGCGCGTGATCGACCTGTTCGGCATCGGCGCGCCGCGCACCGCGCCGTGGACAGGGATCCGCGGCGGCACCGAGTAAGGCTCGTCACCTCCCGCCCCCTCGCATTGATTCGCAACGATAAAGAATCAATCAAATCCCGTTTGAGCGATTTATCAAACCCAAGGCGGCCTCTATAGTCGAATCCGATTCGACTCATCCGGACCTCCGACCATGTCCCGCCTGCCTTCGCTCTACCTGTCCCACGGCGCCCCGACGCTGCCGATCGACCCGTTGCTGCCCTCGGCGGCGTTCACGCACCTGGGCGCCGAGCTGCCGCGCCCGCGCGCCGTGCTGATGCTCTCGGCGCACTGGAACACGCTGGCCCCGGCCGTCAGCGTCAGCGCGCGGCCCGAAACCATCCACGACTTCCACGGCTTCCCGCGCGCGCTCTACGAGCTGCGCTATCCGGCGCCGGGCGCGCCCGAGCTGGCCGAGCGCACGGCGGCCCTGCTCGAGGCGGCCGGCATCCCGACCGCGACCACCGATTACGGGCTCGACCACGGCGCCTGGGTGCCGATGCTGCTGATGTTCCCCGAGGCCGATATCCCGGTTGCCCAGTTGTCGATCCAGCCGCGCGCCGACGCCGCCCACCATTTCCGCGTGGGCCGTGCGCTGCGCGCGCTGCGCGACGACGGCGTGATGGTGATCGGCTCGGGCCAGATCACCCACAACCTGCGCCAGGCCGATTTCGGCGCGACGCCGGAGGAGGCCGACCCGCGCGTGGATGAATTCACCGGCTGGTTCGAGGACCGCCTGGCCCATCGCGACATCGAGGCGCTGCTCGACTACCGGCGCCAGGCCCCGCACGCGGCCCTGATGCACCCGACCGACGAGCACCTGCTGCCGGTGTTCGCCGCGCTCGGCGCGGCCGACGACGACTACCAGCTCGGCATCCAGTCGCTGGGCACCTACCAGCGCGTGCTGGCGATGACCAACTACGTGTTCGCGTCGTCGCCCCAGGCCAGCCAGCCCGCGGCCTGAGCTACGGCCCGGGGCGCGGCGAGCGCCCATGAAAAAGCCCGCCCGGGCACGACCCGGGCGGGCTTTTTTTCGTTCCTGCCGGCACCGCGGCGGCGGTGTCGTCAGGATCGGGCGGTGACGCTCAGGCGCCGATGCCGTCGAGAATCTCGTCGTGCGACTCGCGCTCGTCGAGGTACTGGGTCCGGTAGCCGGTGTTGACGCCCCAGAAGTAGAAGCCCAGCGCGATCAGCGCGACGATCAGCATGTCCCAGCCATAGGGCAGCACGCCCGAGCCGCCGAACTGCTTGCTGCCGATCAGCGACAGCACGGCCATCGTCGGCAGGTAGGCGACCAGCCACCAGGCGGCCTTCAGGTCGGCACCCCAGCCACCCCAGCCCGACTTGGCCTGGAAGTAGAAGTACACCGGCAGCGCGACGACCATCAGCAGGATGATCTCGCCCGTCAGCGGCCACTTCGCCCAGTACAGGATCAGCGAGGCGCAGACGAAGGCGAACGGCGCGATCAGCTTCATGCCCGGGATCGACAGCGGACGATCGAGGTCGGTGGCCGCGCGGCGCAGTGCCATCAGGCTGATCGGGCCCGTCAGGTACGAGATCACGGTAGCCACCGAGATCACGGCCGCCAGCGAGCTCCAGCCGCGGAAGAAGAACAGAAAGACGAAGGAGACCAGCAGGTTGAACCACATCGCGTTGCGCGGCACGCCGTAGAGCGGGTGCACGTTGCCGAACATCTTCGGCATCGTGTTGTTGCGCTCCATCGCGTAGATCATCCGCGTGGTGGTGGCCATGTAGGTCGTGCCGGTGCCGCTCGGGCTGATGAAGGCATCGACGTAGAGCAGCACGGCCAGCCAGTTCAGGTTCAGCGCGATCGCCAGTTCCGCGAACGGCGAGGCGAAGTTGAAGTGCTTCCAGCCCTTCGCGACCTCGGCCGGATCGACCGAGCCGATGTAGGCGATCTGCAGCAGCACGTAGATCACCAGCGCGATCAGGATCGAGGCGATCACCGCGAACGGCACGCTGCGCGACGGGTTGCGCGCCTCGCCGGCGAGGTTGACCGGGCTCTGGAAGCCGTTGAACGCGAACACGATGCCGCTGGTGGCGACCGCCGTGAGCACCGCCGACCAGCCATACGGCGCAAACGAGTCGTTGCTCGTCATGCCGAGGTTGTCGGAGTGGAAGCTGGTGAGCATCAGGCCGAGGATGGTCAGGCCCGGGATCAGGAACTTGAACACCGTGATCGCCGAGTTGGCGCGCGCGAACAGCTTCACGCCCCAGTAGTTCAGCAAGAAGTAGATCACCACCAGCACCGCCGAGAGCAGCAGGCCTGGTGTGGTCAACTCCCCGCCCACGAACAGGCTGTGCGCCCACTCATAGGGCCAGGTGCTCATGTACTGGATCGATGCCTCGGCCTCGATCGGGATCACCGAGACGATCGCGATCCAGTTGGCCCAGGCGCTGATGAAGCCCACCAGGGAGCCGTGCGAGTAGCGCGCGTAGCGCACCATGCCGCCCGATTCCGGGAACATCGCGCCGAGCTCGGCATAGGTCAATGCGATCGCGAGAATCACGACCGCGCCGATGATCCAGGCGCAGATCGCGGCCGGGCCGGCGATCTTCGCTGCTTTCCAGGCCCCGAAAAGCCAGCCGGAGCCGATGATCGACCCCAGGCCCGTCAGCATGAGCGCGATCGGGCCAATGTTCCGTTGAATAGAACTGTTCACAACCTCTCCTATGTCTCTCAAAAAGCCTTGTCAGGACGCCTGCCGAAGGTCGTTCGGCCGGGGTCGCGCCGGCATCTTTGGGGGACGGGTTGTCCGGTCCAGGACAACCCGCCCGTGCGGCGCGTAGTGTATACGGTTGCACCTCCCGCATGGCGGCAAAATCGATCAGCCCCTACAAAAAAATGAGCGCCCCAGCAAGATTTGTAAGCGTTATTCGTGGTATTTCTAGTGGTTTCCCTAGGAATTCTCGCGGGAAGGTTGACCGCAAGGTCGTTTGGACGTATAACGGCCGAGCAGGATTTCAAGTGGCGAGTGAATAGGTTCTTTCGTAGTTCGCCCATCAACGGTACTCCGGTCGGCCCCATTACCCCCTTCCTTGATTTTCATGCACCTCCCGGGCGTTTCGCCCTGTCTCACATTTTTAGGAACAAGTTATGGCAACCGGCACCGTCAAGTGGTTCAACGACGCTAAGGGTTTTGGCTTCATCACGCCGGAAGGCGGCGGCGACGATCTGTTCGCGCACTTCTCGGAAATCAAGGTTGACGGTTTCAAGACGCTGCAAGAAAACCAGAAGGTCGAATTCGAAGTGAAGACCGGCCCGAAGGGTCTGCAAGCAGCGAACATCAAGCCGCTGTAAGTTCGCGCGATATCTTCGCCTGAATAAAAAACCCCGCCTCGGCGGGGTTTTCGTTTTTTCCGACCCGAATTCGTGTCGGGCCGCGATCCGGCGGGATTGATTCCGATAGTGGTGCAGCGGTTCGCGTCGCGGGGCAAGGGAATCGACGCCGGGCACGCCGATTTGTCATCGAGGCGTGCTGGACGGGTTGGCGGGCCGGCGCGGCGGCGGAGGCAATTCTCGCTCCCGGCGCAGCCGTATCGAGCCCTGCCCAGGCCCGCCCGAGGCGCGCCGCCCGGCGCTCAGCCGAACAGCCGCCGCGCGTGGATCCCGAGGCCCGTGGCGACGCTGGCGAGGCGATCGCCGAACACCGGCTCGGCATCGGGGAAGGCGGCCGCCAGCGCGCCCGACAGGAAGGCCAGCCCGGTCGAGCCGCCCGTGAAGTAGAGCGCGCCCAGATCGCGCGGCGCGATGCCGGCCAGCCGGACCGTCTCGCGCGCCGCCTCGACGATGCGCGCCGTGTCGTCGACGCTGGCGTCCACCAGGCGCGCCGCGTCGAAGGCGATCTGCAGGTCCTCCTCGACCTCGTTCAGGTCGATCATGGTCTCCCCGCCCGCCGCCACGCCGATCTTGGCCTCCTCGGCGCGCGCCATCAGCGCGTGGCCGAAGCGCTGCTCGACCACCCTCACCAGCCGCTCGAACTGGCGCGTGTCCACATACAGGTGCTTCATCAGCTTGAGCTCGGCAAGCCGCTTGGGCGTGTAGACGGTGTTGATCAGGTGCCAGGTAGCGAGGTCGAAGTAGATCCGGTTCGGCAGCTCGCGGCCTTCCGGGTCCAGCGAGCGGTAGCCGAAGGCCGGCATGATCGAGGCCAGCTCGACGCGGCGGTCGTAGTCGGTGCCGGCCACGTGCACGCCGTGATGCGCGAGCACGTCGTCCTTGCGCTCGAGCCGCGCCATGCGCTCGGGGCCGACGCGCACCAGCGAGAAGTCCGAGGTGCCGCCGCCGATGTCGGCCACCAGCACCAGCGTCTCGGCCGGCTGGCGCGACTCGTAGTCGAACGCGGCCGCGATCGGCTCGTACTGGAAGTGCACCTCCTTCAGGCCCACCGACTGCGCGGCCGCCGCCAACTGCTGCTCGGCGAGGCGGTCGGCGCGCGGATCGTCGTCGACGAAGAACACCGGCCGGCCCAGCACCGCGCGGTCGATCGCGCCGCCCGAGCAGGCCTGCGCCTTGCCCGTCAGGTGCTGCATGAAGATGGCGATCACCTCGGTATAGGCGATGCCGCTGCCGTCGCCGAGGTCGGTGGTGGTTTCCGCCAGCGGCGAGCCGAGGATGCTCTTCATCGAGCGCATCAGCCGGCCGTCGAAACCGTCGATGTAGGAGGCCAGCGCGGCACGGCCGAACTCGCGCGTGCCCTCGTCGTTGTTGAAGAAGATGGAGGTCGGCAGGGTGCGGTGCTCGCCTTCCACGGGCGCGAGCCGCATCGCCCCCTCCCGCGCCGGGTCCGGCAGGGCGACGGCGGAGTTGGAAGTGCCGAAATCGATCGCGCAGTAGCTCATGGGGAATGAAACGCCGACGGGACGGGCGCGAAGCGGAAAGGGGGGCTTTTTAACACAGAAGCGCGCGGCCCTACAACGGGCTGCGGCGGGTGCGCGACGCGGGAAATCGGGGACGGTTCGAGCGGCGCCCGGCCCTGCCGGCGGCTTGCCGCGCCCGGTGCACGATCCCGGCGGGCACGGCCGCGGCACGGCAGGCCGTG